>CAYSRH010000047.1:0-9458 GCA_964433245.1 uncultured Bacteroidales bacterium
CCGGGGACGAGATGGTCGCCGAGGATCTGACGTCCGATCCTAATTTCAATATAGAAGATTTCAGCACTGATCTGGGACTTAGCAGAGCTCAACTGTATCGAAAAATTAAAGGTTTAACCGGACAAACTGTAAGTGAATTTGTACGATTGATCCGACTAAAAAGAGCGACAAAATTATTGAAGGAAACATCATTAACAATTAGTGAAATCATGTACAAAGTAGGATTTAACTCATCATCATATTTCACAAAGTGCTTTAAATCTTATTTTGGTATTTCTCCCACAGAATATTTAAACCGGAAAGAAAAATAAAACGAACGAATAAAAAAAATCATCTTGAAAGCTTTGAGGGGAAAACTCCTTTTTCTATATACCCTGAGAGTAAATTATCAAAACTTTTTCCATTCGTCTTTAAAAAAGAAACTTTAATAGGGTAATAATATATCTTTTTTTTTATTTCTTCAGGGATCAAACTTTCAACAGACTGCAAGCGAACTGCATCTTTTTCCGTTGTAAGAATAACAGCATCTTTATTCTTCTGACAATAAACTGAAAGTTTATCAATATGTTTACATGAGATGTTTTGGTGGTCTGCAAGCTTTATGTGTTTTTTTATCTGCATTCCCATTTTTTCAATCTGCCGAACCATGAGGGTCGGATTTGCAATACCTGTTAGCAGTATGCATGAAGGATTTTCTTTTACGAATTCTTCTACAAGAAATGTCTCAATATTTTTTTCGTCAGAAAACACAAGATGTAAAAAATCATCGTATTGTATTGATGAAAAGAAAACATATTGATACGGTTTGGATTTTAATTTTTTCTTAAAAACTCTGATATTGATAGGCTTTATATCATGAGGAACCTTGGTTACAACAATCACATTTGCTCTGTATTTTTCTAATTTACTCTCTCTTAATCTTCCATAAGGCAATAAAAAATCCTTAAACATCGGGCGGGTATAATCAACAAGAAGAATGTTCATCCCGGGTTTTACATACCTGTGCTGAAAACCATCATCCATCACAACTGCTTTCAACGAAGAAAACTGTTGTATTAATGAATGTATGCCCCTCACTCTGTCTGCATCCACAGCAATCTTAATCTTTTCTCCGTGTTTTTTATGATGCAAGAAGGCTTCATCGCCTATTTGATCAACAGTACTATCATGGTCTGCCAGTTGAAATCCTCTGGTTTTTCTCTTATAACCGCGACTGATTACTGCCAACTCATATTTCTTTTTTAACAGGTCAACAATATAATCCACAAGCGGTGTCTTTCCTGTTCCACCAACCGTGATATTTCCTACACAAATGACAGGAAAGGGAAACTCTTTCTGTTTAAGTATTCCACAATTAAACAAGGTGTTACGAAACCACACGACAATTCCATACAGCAATGATAACGGAAATGTAAGGACACCAAATAATAAACGCATATGTGTGTTCCCCTTAATTTATGTGTTATTATACCAAACAATGTCCTAATATAATCATAATAATTAAAACAGCAATAAATCAATTGGTTATTTTATCACAATAGTTACCTCCATTGTAAAAATATCATGGATCATATCATCTCCAAGATTATCAAAAAAGCTTCCGGAGCCATAACGGATATCATACTTTGTTCGGTCAACTTCAATTGTTGTTGTATAATTGCCATCCTTTTTTATGACAGGAAATGTCACAGGATGAGTAGTTCCCCTGATCGTTAATTCTCCATTAATGCTTGCATTCCCTTCGGCATCAAAAGGCTCACTATCTGTTATTCGTAATGTAGAAACCCGATGGTTAGAAACATCAAAAAAATCGTCCGACCGCAAGTGATTTACCAGTCTTTGATTCATCTCTTTGTTTTTAATATCTGTGCAAGTTATTGATGTCATATCTATGATAAATTCTCCTGAAATTATCTGCTGATCTTCAACGTTTAGTGTGCCTGCCAAAAGAGAAACTTCCCCTGTATGGGAACCTACTGCTTTTGTCGCATTCCAAACCAATTGAGATTCTTCTAAATCAACTTGTTGTCCATGTGAAAAATTAAACGAACCAAACAAGAAAACTATGATGGCTATAGTACGAAATGTTGTTTTCATTTTTTTTCATTTTTTGATGATACATTATCTATGATATACTTCCAATACGTTTACCTGATAACAAATATTGTTTATGAATTAAAGAGATTCGGCTTGTCGTCAAAAAGGGTCGGACTATCAGCTTCTATTGTTTTTAATATAGAGAGAATAATCGACTCACGCATGAAACGGGATTGGTTTTTTATTTTATACCGCTTACAATAATCTTCAAAAACCTTCATCTCTTTTGAATTAAACATTAAGGCTTTTCTGTGAATACGCTTTAATTGCGGGTCTTTTTCTGTTTTTTGCTTCATTGATAACGAACTTACATCCTTTGCATGCAACGAATATATTACTTTTTTGCATAATTCCCTACAAAAGAAACCTGTCAGTTATCAAAAACTAATTAACAATTGTATTCGGAAGTCACCTATTATTGTTATTATTGTCATAAAAAATGACCGCATTATTACTGCATTTTAAACCGGGAGTTATTGAAGCCGGTTGCGATGAAGCCGGAAGAGGTTGTATTGCAGGTCCTGTTTTTGCAGCAGCTGTGATACTACCTGAAAATTTTTCTTCCGATCTTATTACAGATTCAAAAATACTTTCAGATAAAAAAAGAAGGGCACTGCGTCCTGTTATTGAAAAAGAAGCCCTTGCCTGGGCTGTCGGATATGTCAACAACGAGGAAATTGACCGGATCAATATATTAAACGCTTCGTTTCTTGCAATGCACAGAGCCATTGAACAACTTATTACAAAACCCGAACTATTGCTCATTGATGGAAATCGCTTTACCGCATACCGGAAAATACCACATCAATGTATTGTCAAAGGCGACAGCAAATATCTTTCCATTGCAGCTGCATCAATTCTCGCAAAAACCTACCGGGATGATTATATGGAAAATCTACATCCGGAATATCCCGGTTACAAATGGAGCGAAAATAAAGGATACCCGACACCTTTTCATAAGAAAGCAGTGATGAATATTGGTATAAGCCCTTACCACAGAAAGAGTTACAATTTGAGTTTTCAATACAAACTTGATCTTTAAACTTTTTTTCCTGCCAGCTGCCCACAAGCTGCATCAATATCTTTTCCACGGCTTTGCCGTACATGAACCAGCATGTTTTTCGATTCCAGATAAGCAGTAAATTTATCAACAGCCTCATCCGAAGAAGTCTGGTATGGTAATCCCGGAACCGGATTATATCGAATAATATTTACTTTGACAGGGAAAGCCCTGCAATATTTGGCCAACGATTCCGCATCAGATGATGTATCATTAAAATTTCCCAACATCAGGTACTCAATCGTTATACGCTCACCTGTGTTTTTTGCATACGTTGATAAGGCTTCCCGCAACCGGCTTGTTGTGTTACTTTTATTGACAGGCATTAAACTGCTTCGTTTTACATCATTTGTACTATGAAGTGAAATTGCCAGATTATACCTTTCTTTCTCTTTCTCTAATCGTTTGATACCCTCTATGATGCCTGCTGATGAGATGGTGATACGACCTGGAGAAAAACCCAGACCTTTTGGTGATGAAACAAAATGCATGGCACGCATTACCGCATCATAGTTCAACAACGGCTCTCCCATCCCCATCAAAACAATATTAGATAAGCCCTTATTATAAATTTCGAAACTTTTTTTTTGTAATGCACAGACCTGCCCGAAAATTTCTCCTGATGTCAGATCCCTTCTTTGTCTGGTTCGGGCTGTTGCACAAAAACCACAGCCCAGAACACATCCCACCTGAGATGAAATACATGCTGTTACACGATCTTTGGAAGGGATTAGCACGCCCTCCACACACATCCCGTCTTGTAATTCAAAAGATATTTTACGTGTATGGTCAACAGACACCTGTTCTTCTTTAATGACAACAGGAGAAAAATAAAAATCCTTTTTTAGATCCTCCCTTAATGCTTTAGATAGATTGGTCATTTCATCAAAAGAATCAAGTCCTTTCTGCCACATCCATTCCCACACCTGCTTTGCTTTAAAAGCCTTTTCACCATGTTGCTCCATATAAAGGATCAAATCTTTCTGTTCAATCTCCCTGATATCTTCTTTCATTAGAATATATTTTAGATTAAATATTCATTTTTAATCATAGCTGCGTATGTGTCTCAATATTAATCTCTGACATGGATCATTTTTTATGATCCTAATGATTTTCTGCCAAAATTACGGTTTATTCAAATAATTATATAATTTTATTGGTTTAAAATAATTCTTATAAAGAGGGGGGCTTCTTTATAATAAATAAACAATTATGATGGCAAAAAAAATCCAACTATTATCATTATGTAATCTTCTTTTTTTTGTTGCCGGCAATATTTGTTTTGCCGATGAAGGGATGTGGTTATTACCTGACATCGGGAAGAACAAAGCCCACATGACAAATTTGCAAATTCCCGTCAACAAAATATACCATCCCGAACAACCTTCTATCACAGATGCTATTGTGATTTTCGGTGGTTTTTGTACAGGGGAAATCATCTCTGAAAAAGGACTCATTTTAACGAATCATCATTGTGGCTACAACGAAATACAAAAGCGAAGCACTTTAGAAAACAATATCCTTGAGAAAGGTTTTTGGGCTCAGTCGTACGAAGAAGAAATACCGAACCCCGGTCTTTTTGTTTCCTTTTTAATTCATTTTGAAGATGTTACCGACAGTATTATTCCGGCACTTTCTGATTCCATGAATTCAGAAGAAAAAAAACAACTCATACTTGATATTTCAGATCGTCTGACTGATCAGGCTATAGATGATTCTTTGGAATATTACAATGCAGAAGTAAAGTCTTTTTATGATGACAATCAATATTTTTTATTGATTTATGAGACATATAATGATGTAAGGCTTGTGGGTACACCTCCTGAGTCTGTAGGAAAATTTGGCGGAGATACTGACAATTGGATGTGGCCCAGACATACAGGTGATTTTTCCCTTTTTCGGATATATGCAGACTCCAGTGGAAATCCGGCAGATTATCATGAGGATAATATTCCTTTAGTCCCGAAGTATTCGCTTCCAGTCTCCGCCAAAGAGATTCAAAAAAACGATTTTGCAATGATATTAGGCTATCCGGGCAGTACTTCCCGGTATATTACGACAAGTGGGCTTGATCTGTTAATGGAAGTAGAACATCCCAACAGAATAGAAGTCAGGACAGTGAAACAGGACATTATAAAAAAAGCCATGGAAGAAAACCCTGAAATCAAGCTGAAATATACCTCAAAATATGCAAGTTCAAGCAATTACTGGAAATATTCTATTGGACAAAGCAGATCCATCCGGCAACATAACATAAGAGAAGAAAAAGAAACAATAGAAAAAACTTATATCGAATGGGCAAAAAGACAAGGAGATAGCAGTCAGATTTATCTTGATGCTTTAAAAAAGATCAACGACACAAAAAAAAGCAAAGCATCTTATTTTAATACTTTACAATATATCTTTGAAACCATGCATATAGGTTCAGAGATCATTGCATTCGCATCGAATGCAATTCCGCTATACAATGCACTAAAAAATAATAATCCTGATAAAGAAGAAACAGAAAACCATGTAGCTGTTTTACAAAAACAGGCAAGCCGACACTGGTCTTATTATGATGCCGGTCTTGATCAAAAAGTAACAGAAGCAATGTTAAAAATCTATTTTGAAAACATTGAAAAAGAAAATCATCCGGATATTTATACAAGCATAGCAAAAAGATATAAAAATGATTTTTCTCGCTTTACTTCACGTCTGTTTGCCCGGTCAATTTTTGCCGACTCCGCTTCATTATCAGATTTTCTTGAAAATCCAAAATACAGAAAACTAAAAAGAGATCCGGCATTAACTACAGCAATATCCTTCAACGAAAACTTCCTTCAAACAAAACAGATCAATGACAGTCTTAATAATGTTATCAGGGAAAACAGGACTGTTTTTATGCATGGACTCATGGCAATGTTCCCTGACAGTAATTTTTATCCGGAGGCAAACTTTACCATGCGCTTCACTTATGGTTCTGTTCAGGACTACAGTCCGGCAGATGCTGTTCATTACGATTATATTACTTCAAGTCAGGGATTGCTTGAAAAATATGATGAAACAAACAATGAGTTTTTTATCCCTGAAGAATTATTAACACTTATAGAAAACAAGAAATTCGGAGAATATGCCAATGCGCAAGGTCTCTTACCTGTCAACTTCATTACCAATAACGATATCACCGGAGGAAATTCCGGAAGTCCGGTTCTTAATGCAAAGGGTCACCTTATTGGTCTTGCCTTTGACGGAAATTGGGAAAGCATGTCAGGAGACATCAGCTATATGATTGAAAAACAAAGATGTATTGCCGTAGATATCCGCTATATTCTTTTTATTGTTGAGCAATATGCCGGGACAACAAGAATTATTGACGAAATCCGGATTATTCATTAAATGTCACGCATCACAATTTATACAGATGGCGCAGCAAGAGGAAATCCGGGACCGGGAGGATACGGGATTGTCTTGCTTTGTAAAAATCTCAGGAAAGAACTCAGTGAAGGTTTCCAATGCACAACAAATAACAGAATGGAACTGCTTGCTGCAAGCGTTGCCCTGGAAGCCCTGAAAAAAGAAGACAGTGAGGTAGTCCTATACACGGACTCCAAATACGTAGCCGATGCCATTAACAAAGGATGGGTTTACAATTGGGAACAAAAACATTTTAAAAACAAGAAAAATCCTGACCTCTGGGTAAGATTCTTAAAAGCATTTCGAAAACATAAGGTTACAATTAAATGGGTAAAAGGTCATTCAAACAATAAAGAGAATAATCGTTGTGATGAATTGGCCGTTGCTGCATCAAAAAGAGATAAGCTTCGGGAAGATACAGAATATGTACTATCCCGGGACAATGATATGTTCTCTTCCTGATATAAATTCCTTGATCTTTTCTATACTTGCTTCCGGTCTTTACTCGTTATATTCCAACATTATTGATATGATGGCGTATTGAAAAAAAAAAATACCATACTGGTTTTCTTTATCTTCACACTATCGGTTCAAAGCCAATACGAAGACAAATATTCTCATTATAAAGAAACATTCGTTGAGCAAGATACGATTTGGCTTGACAGCTTTCCTGTGTTTCCTGTATCTCTTGTTATCAAAAACAACGATGGGGTTCCACTGAAAGATTCCCTGTTTAAATTAGGCAGTAACTATCAATACGTAATTCTTGATTCAAGCCTTTTATACGCAACACTTTCTCTACATTATAACACAATTCCTTTTGATATGTTCAGCCCGGTATTCAAACACGATATTCAAAAAGATTTATTTGAAGAAAGTATTTCACGACCTTCTATTCAGACTAAACACCATAACCAGAGGATTCAATTTACAGGAACTCCGGGACTTAATACCGAGGGGAGTATTAGCCGGGGGATTTCTGTTGGAAACAATCAAAATACAGGAATAAACTCAAATTTTAATTTAAAAATAAATGGCTCTCTTTCAGATAATCTAAATATCAGGGCCACAATATCAGACAATAATATACCCCTTCAACCTGAAGGATACACACAACAAATTCAGGATTTTGACGGAATTTATATCAATCTTTATAACGAGAACTTCTACAGCACCCTTGGAGATTATGATCTAATCAGTCGCCGGGGCTACTTTACACAATTTCATAAAAAATTACTTGGAGGAGAACTACAAAAAGATTTTTATTTAAACAAACAGGACACAATAACCACACATTCTGCATTTGCCATATCAAAAGGGAAATTTAACAGAATGCATATTCAGGGGAAGGAAGGTGTACAAGGACCATACACATTGCGGGGAACAAATAATGAGACCTATATTATTGTGTTAGCTGGTTCAGAAAAAGTATTTATTGACGGACATTTATTAACAAGGGGAGCCAATCATGATTATACCATTGATTACAATACCGGAGAGATTTATTTTACAGTTAATCAACTCATTACAAAAGACAAAAGAATTCTTGTCGAATTTGAATATTCAGATAAAAACTATACCCGTTATCTGCTTTACAATAAAACAGAACTTCACAAAAAAAACAGTCGTTTTTATTTTTCCGTATTCTCCGAAAATGATGCAAAAAATCAACCCTTGCTACAAGATTTAACAGACCACCACAAATCAATATTAATAAATGCCGGAGATTCCCTTACTGATGCATTTGCTCTTAATGTTGATACCATTGAATTTTCAAATACAAGAGTAATGTACAAAACCATTGACACAATTTATGAGGGAAAGAGTTATCATATATTTGTTCATTCATCAGACCCGGATAGTACCCGGTATGCAGTAGGTTTTTCTCATGTTGGTTTTGGAAAAGGAAATTATAAATTGATCAGCAGCACTAATAATGGGCGGGTTTATGGCTGGATAGCCCCAAAAGATGGCGTTCCTCATGGAGATTATGCACCCATCCGGCAACTTATCCCCCCCAGATCTCATCAACTTTACAGTGCCGGAAGTTCTTTCGATATTGGCACACACTCATCATTAAATATTGAAGCTGCATTAAGCAGGCTAGACAAAAACACATTTTCCAGTTTGCATGATGAGGATGATATCGGACTTGGTACACTGATCCGTTTCAAAAATAAGTTACAGGTAAGAAAGCATGGACATTTGCTTTCATCCATCCATTATTATCACCAGTCTGCAACATTTAGGTCCATAGAAAGAATAAAATCAGCTGAATTCGAACGTGATTGGAATATCTCCCGGACACTTGCTAAAGAAGAAGATGAAAACAGCCTTCAATTGTCATTTGAATACCAGGGGAAAAATAAAAATTATATTGGATATCAAGTAGATCATCTAAATTATGGAAGATTTTTTAAAGGGTTCCAAAACAGAATTCATTCTGATCATACCATAAAAAACTTTTCTTTAATAACTGACAACAGTATTAATTCAGGAAACTTTGAAATTTATAACACCCGCTTTATTAAAAGCTATAATGACCTGCAATATAAACTCGGCAAACAAATTGCCGGTTTTAAATTTGAACTTGAAGAAAATCAGCAAAAACATCAGGACGATACACTCATGCCTTCCAGCTTTTCTTTTTATAACAATTCCGTATATCTTGAAAACAAAGAGACTGAGGCACTCAATTATCATATTTCATACGGTATCAGAAAAGACCTCAAGCCGAAAAAAACATCTTTTACCGAAGAAACATTAGCAGAAGATTTATCTGCGAAAATATCATCAGATTATTTGAGAAATAATTCATTTTCAGCACAATTTTCATTGCGAAAGCTTGATATTCTTAACGGAGATCAGAAAGGAGAAGAGGAAAGAACTCTATTGACAAGGATAC
>CAYSRH010000048.1:0-9345 GCA_964433245.1 uncultured Bacteroidales bacterium
GGGACCAAAAACCCAGGACAACATATCAAAAAAATGGACACCTATATTGGTGGCAATACCCCCTGATTTTTCATGGTCACCCTTCCATGAAATTTTATACCAGTTTCCCCTCCCTGTAATGTATGTCAGATCAATATCAAATACTTTGTCTTTATCTGCTTTTGCTACCTGTTCCTTTAATGCTTGTATGGAGGGATGTAATCGCAATTGCAAAACATTATTTACTTTATTTCCTGTTTCTTCTTCAATTTCCTTCAGTGCATCAATATTCCACGGATTCAGCACGAGTGGCTTCTCACAAATGGCGTTAGCCCCCGACCGTAAAGCAAAGCGAATATGAGAATCATGCAAATAATTCGGGGAACAAATGGATACATAGTTTATCTGCTGTCCTTGTCGCCTAAGCTTATCAATATGACGGTCAAAACGTTCAAATTCAACAAAAAAATCAGCTTGCGGAAAAAAGCTGTCAATAATTCCAACACTATCATTTGGATCTAATGAAGCCAGCAGATTACCTCCCACTTCTTTTATCGCATGCAAATGCCTCACGGCAATATACCCTCCGACACCAATCAATGCAAATTTTTTCTTACCATCCATAATTTATTGATTTTTAATATTAACTAATTCGCTCTACTTGTTCATTGAGCAGTTTATATTCCTGTCCGCTCTCCGAACAAACAGCCATTCCCTTTTCATTAAAATACAATTTATGTCCATACTCACTCACCCAGCCTACCTGTCTGGCCGGATTTCCAAGAACAAGTGCATAAGGCTTAACATATTTTGTAACAACTGCTGCTGCACCTATCAATGCATACTTTCCAATTTCATTTCCACATACAATGGTTGCGTTGGCTCCTATTGAAGCCCCCTGACAAACTTTTGTCTCCACATACTGATCGCGCCTGACAACGGCACTTCGCGGATTGAGAATATTGGTAAACACCATAGAGGGTCCCAGAAACACGTCGTCCTCACAAATCACACCGGTATATATCGATACATTATTTTGCACCTTTACATTATTCCCCAGTATCACCCCGGGAGAAACAACTACATTTTGACCTAAGTTACACCTTTCTCCGATAACACAATCCGGCATAACATGAGAGAAATGCCATATCTTTGTTTCTGCACCAATCTTACAGCCTTCATCAATACAAGCGGAGGAATGTGCATAATAATTTTTATCCATAGGAGTTATGCCTTATATGATTGTATGGTTTCCGTTATGTATGTTAATTGCTCCTCATCCAACTCGGTATGCATCGGCAAAGACAATACCCTTGTACACAAATCTTCCGTAACCGGAAAATCTCCTTTTTTATATGGAAGGTGTTGATATGCTTTTTGTTCATGAAAAGGCAAAGGATAATAGATCATTGCCGGAACGCCTTTATCCGCAAGATAACTCTTGAACTCATTCCTGTCAATATTTTTTAATTTAATTGTATATTGGTGATAGATATGTGTGCTTTGCTCTGTCTTCTTTGGAATATCAATGAATGATACCCGGCTTAATCGCTCATCATAAAAAGCTGCCGCCTTCTTCCTTTTTTCATTATATTCATCAAGATACTGCAACTTTACATTTAATATCGCCGCATGCAATGTATCCAGGCGGGAATTTACCCCAACATGGTCATGATAGTATTTAACCTTCGAACCATGATTCACAAGACTCCTGATAAGCTCTGCATATTGATCATCATTCGTAAAAAGAGCGCCCCCGTCACCATAGGTGCCAAGATTTTTGGACGGAAAAAATGACGTACAACCAATATCCCCTATTGTTCCTGCTTTTTTCCATTCATTTTTCAGATAATAAGAAGATCCCATGGACTGGGCAGCATCTTCTACAACTTTCAAATCGTGTTTTTTGGCTATTGATAAAATAGCATCCATATCAGCACATTGTCCAAACAGGTGCACAGGAATAATTGCTTTTGTTTTACCGGTAATCGCCTTTTCGACCGATGCCGGATCAATATTAAAGGTGTCATAATCCACATCAGCAAGAACGGGTTTTAATCCCAACAAAGCAATTGCTTCAACAGTCGCTATAAAAGTAAAATTTGATGTGATTACCTCATCCCCGGTTTTCAGTCCCAAAGCCATAAGTGCGACCTGTAAGGCATCAGTACCATTTGCACAGCCCTGCACATAGTCGCAATGAAGGTATTTTGAAAGATTCTGCTGAAACTCCCTGACATCCGGTCCATTAATGTATGCACTTGAGTTGATCACATCCAAAACAGCCTTATCTATTTCATTTTTTATAGATAAATACTGACTTTTCAGGTCAACCATCTGAATTTTTTTCATACCGGAAAATACGTAATTAAAAATTATGGAATAATAAGATATTGAAAGAATTTACCAATTTGAGAAACAAAAGTATAAAAAAGTTCAATAATAATCTTATACCTTTGTAAAAAATAATTATCTGATGTCCGACACAAAAAACATAACAAAGGATATAATTGTTTTTGAAGAAAACCGGAGACTCCAGGGATGGAATGTCAAAGTACTCGATGATTGGGGTTCCAAGATAAAAAAACGATTTATCACAGATGCAGAGAAAGAACTTTTTATTGCAGAATTCGGAGAAAAGATAATCCGGGAAAGTGAATTTATGGAATGGTGGGCACGCATTAATGAATAGAACATGACAAAAATCAAGGATCTTTTAAAAAACAACACCCCGATATTCTCTTTTGAGTTTTTTCCTCCCAAAGACGAATTAGGTGCTGTAGAATTTGGGGTACATGTAGGTAGATTGATCCAGTTAAAACCTTCTTTCGTCTCGGTAACATATGGGGCAGGGGGTTCTACCCAGGACAAAACCTTTGGCATTGTTGACTTGCTGCAAACTAAAATGGGATTGACAACCATGGCCCATTACACTTGTGTTAATGCAAGCAAACAAAAAGTTGCCAATGACATTAACAGCCTCTATGAAATGGGTATAAAAAACCTTATGTTGCTCAGGGGAGACCCACCGAAAGGTGCTGATGTGTTTGTTCCTCACAAAGAAGGATATCAATATGCCAGCGAATTAATTGCCGACATTGCACAAACCAACAAATTTTCCATTGGAGCCGCTGCATATCCTGAAAAACATGTAGAAGCAAAAACAATAGAGGATGACATACAAAATCTGAAAAAAAAAGTTGAAAGTGGCACGGATTTTCTGGTGACACAAATGTTCTTCAATAATGATGTTTATTATGAATTTATTGAAAAAACAGATAAAGCCCAAATCAATTGTCCTGTGATTCCGGGGATTATCCCTGTAACTAATTTCACTCAAATCAAACGATTTTTAGATCTCAGCAATGCTTCTATGCCCAAAGATTTTATGAGCAGGCTTGAAAAAAACAAAAACAATCCGGAAGCCGTTTATAAAATAGGTATTGAACATGCTGTAAAACAATGCAAAGATCTGCTATCCAATGGTGCTCCGGGAATCCATTTTTACACATTAAATAAATCTCGTGCAGCCATTGATATATACGAAGCCATTAAACCCGGATAAATATGAATAAACATATAAAAGTGCGGAAAAAAGCAGAAAAAAGCAGAAAAAAATAAATATTTTTTGTTCTTTTATCATTAATTCCAAGCATATTTACTATATTAGCATGATTAAATATATGACAAGTCATGTCTCATTGTATATTTTGATTATATATGTTAAAATAAAATAATACCAAAACAATTAAACGCTTATAAATTTTAACCACATGAAAACGATTATTTATATTTTTAGTATTGCTCTAATAACCCTTACAGGATGTGAATTTATTAATACTAAAATCCTGGGGAAACCAAGCAAAGCAGAAATTGAACAAATGCGATTAGATTCAATACGCATTGCTGACTCATTGAAGATCGCAGATTCTATTGCCAAAGCCAAATTTGAGGAAGAAGAAGCTGTTCGGATCGCTGACTCTATTGCTCAAGCTGAAATTGAAGCAAAAAAAGCAGAAAAAGCCCGAAATAAATTCCATGTTATCTCCGGAAGTTTTAAAACCCCAAAATTTGCTGATCAATACAAAGATCGCATGATCAATCATTATGGATACGAGGACACAAGAATACTGCAAAATGAATATGGCTTTAAACTTGTCGCAATCCAATCCTTTCCTGATAAAAATGAGGCATTACAAGGGTTAAGGCAAATCAGAAACGAAGGCAAATTTCAAGTCTGGCTACATACTTCCAATTGATTTTTCTTTTTTCTCCTTATCTAAAGAAACTTTGTTTTTTTTAATGTGGAATTTTATCTGAAATGTAATGCTACATTGATTATATGCTTTCAATCTTAATACCTATATACAATTTTAATACCCTGCCTTTGATTGAAGAGTTACGCCTTCAACTTGAGAATGAAAAGGTGACGTATGAAATTCTCGCTGCCGATGATAAATCAGATTTTATTTACCAACAACAAATACCCGATTTATCTGAATATGCCAATGTACACCTTTTATTTCCGGAACAAAAATTAGGTCGGTCAAAAATTCGTAATTACCTGGCAAAAAAAGCGAAAGGTGATTATCTATTGTTTTTGGACTGTGATTCAAAAATTGATCACAATCCACACTTTATAAAAAACTATCTTAACATTATCAAAGAACAAGACCCTGCAATTGTTGTGGGAGGAAGAATCTATAGTAAAAATGTTCCGAAAGAAAAGAAACTTCATTGGTTATACGGTTCAAAAGTAGAAGCTTCTCCTTTGAAAAAACGATCGAAAAAACCTCATCTTTCCTTAAAAACAAACAATCTGCTTGTTAAAAAAAAGGTCTGGGAAGTCTGTCCGTTTGACGAAGAACTCGTAACCTACGGACATGAAGATACTTTGTTTGGCATCCGTCTTAGTCAAAATAATATTCCTGTCTTCCATATGGACAATTCTGTACTACACGCCGAGATTGAGGACAATTTTATCTTTTTGACTAAAACAGAGGTGGCTCTGACCAATATTCTGCTGCTTGAACAAAAAGTTGAACCCTCTCTGCTAAAAGAACATGTAAGAATTTATCGTTTGTATTCATTCATTCGAAAAACAGGTATGTTCCGTATTCTTTTATATGTTTTGTTAAAATTAAAAGAACCATTAAGAAAAAGACTTGTAAAAAACCCTGACCTGAAATTATTTTCTTTATATAAACTTACTTTTTTTCTGGATATAAAAAACCAGTCATGACAAATGAAACATTACAGGGATTGTCTTCTTTCTTTGATTCCTATACACAACAATTTCTACTACACTACCCCCAACTATTTGAAAACTTATCACTAAAGATCAGGCATTCACAAAAGGTTCGTGAAAACATCCGGTTTCTCTCACAAAAAGAAAAGCTATCCAAAGGATCGTCAAATATCGCAGAAGCCATTGCCTTATTCCATGATATTGGTCGTTTTAAACAATATACACAATACAATACTTTCTCTGACGAAAATTCTGTGGATCACGGACATCTCGGAGTCTCCGTTCTGAAAGAGGAAAATGTACTAAAAAAAATAACTGAAACTTCAAAGCAAATCATTTATAAGGGCGTGGAATTTCATAATAAAAAAGAATTGCCTGCTGACGTTGATGAGGACTCCCTGTTTTTTATAAAACTAATAAAAGATGCCGACAAACTGGATATCTACCGAATCGTAACTGAGCATTATTTATCGGGAAATCAGAATAAAAAACTAACACTTGACCTCGATCAATCTGATGCATACAATCCCATTTGTATTGAACAGATACGACAACACAAGATCATTGACAAACACAGCCTGACAACCGTCACTGATTTCAAACTATTACAAGTCAGCTGGGTTTTTGAATTGTACTTTTCCGCTTCTTTTTCCGTCCTGAAAAAGCATCAATACATTGAGAAAATTTTCTCAACACTTCCTGATGATGGAAATATCAGCTGTATAAAAGCTGAAATAAAAAGTTATCTGCAGAATCATAAAAAAACAGAAACCGTTAATTCCTGATTCTGATATACGAATTTGCTATGTTATATTTCGGTATTGCACTTGAGGATGAAGAGGATAAAGGTGCATCAATATACCCGCCTTTTAATCCCCTTCCATAAATTGCATTAAAGGGAACAGGTACCGAAGGTCCATATTCAGGATAAAAAGGCTCCAAAGTGCCATTCGCAATTACTTTCTCAAAACGCCAGTCTTCCGGAACTGTGTCAGACTCCGGCCAGGTGATCCTGAAATTATCAACCGTCAGATTCTCTACATTTTCAAGCACCATCGCTGCTGTTGCTATCTTTGCTTCATGTTTCACAGGAGCAAACTGGGAACTCTTGACATCATCCACATAAATCGTAGGATCTTCAACCCATACATAATCCATGTGTACATCACGCAAAGTAAGGTTTTCAATATACCTGCCATCTTCGGCTGTGATAAGGATACGTCCTTGCGTTCTGGTAATGAAATTATCAATGATAATATTTCTCAAGCGGGGTTCACGACCTTCGTAATCCCATTGCTCACCCTCTTTAAACATCCAGTCGCCATTTCTTCCTCCGGCTCCGGGTTCAGGCAAGTAAAGACTTAAATGAATGGGGCGGTTATACAGCAAGGAAACACGCGTATCCAGTATGGTGTTGCTCACAATAATATCACTGACTGTTCCTGCACTTTCTGCATAGATAGCAAAACCTCTTGATGAACCAAAGATCACATTATTACTGAAAGTGATCTGAGAAATATCCCTGAATGTTTCATTCCCTATCTTAAGTGCCGCACAAAGACATTCTATTACGTTATTGGTTACGGTAATCCGCTTCGCATCACGCGAATCCACCGTGGTTTTTACACAGATCGCATCATCACATGTTTTGATAATACAATCGCTGATGGTTACATCGTAACACCCTGTGATATCAATGCCATCGCCATTAGGCGCATACACATTGTTGAGTATTTTCACCCCTCTTACCTGTACATGGTCACTGTCATACAAATGCAAAGTCCATCCTCCTCCGGTTAAAAGCGTTACATCCTTTATTATAACATTTTTACATTCCCAAATCTCCATCATGGGACTCACCTTTAAATCCTTTGCCATAATCCATTCCGGCAAACTGTCAGGATGCCAGTCTTGCCAAAAAGCCTCTCCATTTCCATCAATAATACCACCTCCCCTGATTTCAATATTTTGCACTCCATGCCCGACAATCAAATGATAAGGCTGCCTGTCCTTGTTATGCCCCCACACCATCTCAGTATAATCTTCGATGTTGGGTGATCCAAAAATCTTAGCGCCTGCCATAACTTCCAGGGTAATATTGTCCTTCATGAAAATGGTTCCGGAAATATAGACCCCCGGAGGCACAAGAACAGTTCCCCCTCCTGCTTTTTCTGCTGTGTTTATTGCCCGTTGAAATGATTTCGTGTTAAGCGTTAAACTATCTCCTACAGCACCAAAATTTTTCACATTGTAAATGTTGTTTTGACTTTGCTTACACGAAAAAAAAGTTAAACATAACCCCAATAGTATCCACGAAATTGTTTTCATCTGTTTGTGTTTTTATGTGTTTGATTATTTACTGATTATTTTTGTTATTGTTTCTTTTGGTCCTATTTTTACATGCATCGCATCAAGCAGGTAATTCTCCCCTATAGCCTTTTGCATCTCAGCTTCATCCTCTATCAGTATCCTCAAATTTACAGTATATTTGGACGGGTTTTTGATGCGTATTGTCAAAGGCTTCCCTTCTTTTTCCTCTATTTCTGCTTCAACAGCATCCATGGCATAGATCAACTTACGATCCGGAACAATGTATATTCCGGGGATTTCAACGCTTGTCAGCATAAGGCTTGTTTCTGCCCAGGTTGAACCATACATCAGTTCACCCAATCCTTCAAACCAGTCTGTGGTACTGACACGTTCCGTGATCCATCCAACTTCCATTCCGGGAATGGGACGTTCGGGATGAGAGAACATTTGGGGAATAAAGCGGACAATACTTTGCAATGTATCCAGATATTGTGTCTTTTTTGTTGCCCTGAAAAGCCTCAGGTAAGCGGACCCTGAATGAGTACATATGCCCGGGGAACCGTGTTTGTTTTGCGTGTTGGCATAGACAGCTCCCAATGTTTGAATGTCTAATTTACCGAGGGTCGTGTTTGCGGGGAATTCGTAGTTATAGTGAATAATCCAGGAAGCAAACTGACCGGCCATTTCTTCGGCTCTTTGCAACCATATTTTTTTCCCTGTTTGCTCGTAAAGCACGGCAAAAGACTCCAATATGCCGTAAGCTGATTCGCTATCGGGATTTTGCATGGCATCACCAACACCTCCCATTGTTAATCCTTTGCTGACGTAATTTTTATAAAAATAAAAAGCAATTGCTTCGGCAGTATCAAGATAGTCCGGATGTTTATAATATTTTGCTGCGTATGCCAGTCCGGCCGGTGCAATGCCGGCACTCGTTGATCCTCCTACCACAATTTTACCTGTTATGGAATCCACATAATTTCCCAATTGTCCGTTTTCTTTCCACAGCTTTACAAATGCATCTGCAACACCTTTCAGCCCCTCCTTCCATGCCGGTTTCACCTCTATCCCCATCTTTTCCATCAACCAGAATTGCTTGAGAATAAAATACAGCCCATCCCCGCTTTTTCGGATAAGATGCCAGTTGGCAGTATAAGGTTTTCGGATATCACCGCCATAAAAATAAAAACCATCTTCTTTGGTTTCTCCACAATCATAAAAAAAACCAGAAGGGGCAATGCCCCCGGAAAAAAGAAAATCAAAATTGCGTATCACCCTCTCTTTGGTTTTCGTTGAACCCCCAAACAGCAATGGATAGGTAGTGATCATGCCACCTGTCCAACCAAGTTGCCAGTCTTGCAAGAACATACTTCGCAAGCCTACGCTGTAATAACCATGCTCTTCCACCCAGTTTTGTTTGTTGAATTTTTCTTCTTGTATCGAAAAGGTTGAGGAGAAGGGGAAAGAGCAAACCGGAGCAGGCTTTGGTATCATGTTATGTTTAATCTGATTCCATTTATCGAACAGCATTTGTGTCGTATCACAAAAGAAAAAATACAGCTGCACTCTAATTTCTACTTCGTCTCCTTCCTGCCAATCCGGAGCTTTGTCATCAGAAGGAAATTGGTTATCGGTAATCCTGTATTTATGAAGTTCCCGAACCACCGGGGCACTGATACGAAATGTTGCTTTGTCTCGTTTTCTGTTTTCAATAATGGAGTACCCATAATCTCCCAATTTTGTTTTTTGTGGGGTAAGCAGCCAAAAACCTTGTTGAAATTGTTGGTTATAAAAGCCCATGGAAGGAA
>CAYSRH010000049.1:0-9297 GCA_964433245.1 uncultured Bacteroidales bacterium
ACTGCCCTTTAAATATAATAAAAACAGAAAAGACTATTGTTTTATGATTTTTTCATGGAAAATTCTGTTTCCTGATTGGGTTTGAAGATTCAGCAAATAAATACCAGATCCTAACTCTGATATAAACACCTGAAACAACTCAATGCCTGCGGGTAAAAGTAATTCTTTCACTTTACCTCCATTTATATCATATAAGGTAAGTAATAATGACTCATCTACCCTATCAGTAATAGCTACATAAACAAAATTGCCGGCTGGATTTGGGTAAGCGCTGATTGATTTTTCTCCGGTTTCAACGAACTCACCTGCTGTAACTATTAATGTTGTAGAACTCACCTCATCAGTATAAGCAGATTCTCCATCAGAATTAACAGCTTTAACTCTGAAGAAATATTCTGTTTCGGGTTCTAAACCGGTAACAGTAGCTGAGGTGATATCCTCATTGATGCTATCAAAAAGCATAAACTCGCCTCCAGCAGGCTTATACTCTACTACGAAATGAGATTCGTTATTGGAGTTATCATTCCAACCCAAATTAATCTGAGACGACGAAGCAAAATTTACAGTCAGTGCATCCGGAGCTGCAGGTACATTGGTTACGGGCATAGTAGTTGAAAAATCTACCGTATTGGAATAATCTGAGTATCCAAATTCATTAATAGCCCGTACCCGCACATCATATGACGCACCTGGCGTAATGTTAATAAAAGTATAATTCGTTGAGTTGGCCGGCAGTCTTAGTACTTCTACCATATTCTCAGTTCGATCCCATCCAACCGGCGTAATTTCAATCGAGTATAAACCTTCATCATCAGCATTATCATCCCATTCGATATAAACTATATTTCCGGCAAGCTCAGTATATTCTAAATTAGTTGGTGCATCGGGAACCTCTCCATCTCTTTCGCAGTTGGTTTTTCTATAGAACATATCATCTGGAACGAATTGTTCAAGCATACTAGGTCCTTTTATTTTCAATTTCAATTGGGGCGCTTTCCCTTTGGGATGTCCCTGAATAAATTGCAAAGTAAACACATGCTTGCCAGCTTCCAGACCAACCTGACCATGCTCTTCCCAGGCACCCCATTTCCAGCTCGAATTATCTATAACTACCTCACTATCAATAAATAACATTGCTTGTTTCGCTGCTAATAAGGAAAATCCATAAGTACCCGACTCAGGGATATCAATATATCCATAATAGGTAATGGCATAACTGTTATCATTGGGGGCGAAAGGATCGCAATCAGTAGCCGGATCCATATTATTCGTTTTATCATCAAGCACATGCACAATTTCGACATCATCGGAAAAATCAGACCAATTAGATAGGTTCCTTGTTTTCTCGTACAATGAAAAACATAATCCCTGTTCAATATCTGTAGGTGATACAGCCGATGCCACCGGTAAATCAAGCGTACTCATATTTATTTGAGTTGAATAGTCTGAAGCACCATCATCATTAAAAGACCGAACCCTGAAAAAATAATTGGTTCCGGCTTCTAAACCAGTTGCATTGTAATGTTGCACGTCACTTTCAGTTTCAGCAATTGCTTGAAAGTCATCTTCATCCCAAGCTTTGGCTTCAAGCAAATAACCATTGGCTTCAGAAGCCTCATTCCAGGTAAGTCGAATTTCATTAGTTGTTAAAGCCTGTGCTGTTAGTCCGGATGGAATATCAGGAAGATGGGCAGATGCAACTGTTGTTGAAACAGAAGGAGTGTAAGTTGATGTACCTGTCATGCTATAAGAGGCTACCCTGTATTCATAGGTGTTTCCTGAAGTTACAAGATTATCCCTATATTGAACTATATTTGGATGCAGTCTAACTAAAACCTCAAACTCCCCATCGTTCATTTTTCTTTCAACAACAAAGCCATCTTCATCATTGGCATTGTCTGTCCAACTGAGAAGATTATTTGTAGAGGCTTCTAAATCAAATTGCAATCCGGAAGGCGCATCAGGAATAAAATTTGGTCCAGGCTCATTGATAACACAAAAATATCCTTCATTCTCTTCATTCTCACCACCTGTATAGTCTGATTGCAACGCATTTAATATATAAGGAGATTTATTCTTATTTCCTCCTCCGGCAACAATTACATCTTGTCCGTTCAATCGCCGAACATCAATCGCCTTATACCCCCCTCCTCCAATTCTTGCCGTTAAAAGTCTTTTTGTCAGATCGTTACTAAAAATAACAATATTTGCCCCAGAGGCATCTTCTTGATCAGGCTCCTGGATACAAGTCATTCCTTCAGTGCAACCACTCCAACCAGGACTCCCTGCCAAAGGAAATCCAAAACCAGATCCTATTAAAGTATGAATCTCTCCTTCCGGATTAATCGCTACCGAAGTAGAGGTTCCCGGAAACCTTGTTGTATTGGCACCATCATTTGATCTGGCAGTAAAATGATTCCAGGAATGGAGAGATCCATCCGTCGAATTATAGCGACCATAAGATAATTTCGATTTTTGATCTTGACCCGATCCTATCATGTTGGTATGCCATCTATCGCCTCCTTCAGGTGGAGTATTCAGAGACTTATCAAATGGATCATACCACAAGAAATGAGGAGGTGTACCCGTCCACCATGAAAAAATGTACATCTGATTATCCTGTCCTATTTTTGCTGCCTGGGTTCTTACCATATTCCAGGGATTTCTTGGAACCCAGTCCCTGAGAGACCAGTCATACCCAACATATCGGCGTGCACCATTAAATCCATATCCAATGTGAAAGTTAAGATGGTATTCACCAATCCCCATATATCTGATAGTAAAACCCACTGCAATGACAGTACGATCTGCTTCAGAAATAGCGACCCCTTTGATTCCTCGTTTCGGCAAATATTTTTCAAAAATTAAATTACCTTGAGGATCATAAAAACGCATACGATCCGGGCTCCAAGTACTAGGGCTGTATCCACCAACAACAGCGAAATAACCGGAGGGGCTAGTAGTTATATAAGTCCAGGAATCATCATCATTTGAGAACAACAGAGAATCAGCCTCCGGAGATATTTTACAAACATATCCGGAATCCTTGTTTAGTACCACATAAATATTATCAAGACCATCCAGCCCCATATCTTCAACCTCATAACCATCCTTCAGCTTGGTAATAGAAATAATTTGCTGACCATCAATGCTCATTCGAATAACTGTAGAAGTACTGGAAGTTGTAGCACCATCAAGGTAAATAGGATCAATATCACCATAACTTTGAAAGCTGAAATCCCCGGCCATCACAATCGTTCCATCACTTTGAATTTCAACACCTGTAATAATATCGTCACCTGCCACACCCAGAAACGATGAAGTAACAACTTCGTAGTCCTGCGCCTGCAAAAACAGACACCCTCCTATAAAAAAATTAAATAAAAAAAGCAGTTTCATAGTTTTCATAGTTTTTAGTTTTTAGTATGAACTTGTAAAAAAGTATTTTTCCTGAATTTATCTTTAACAGTTTAAAGTTAGAATACACTCGCTATTAAAGAGTGAAAAGATTTACCCAATATTGTATCCATGGTTATCCATAGTGTGGATAGCCTCAATTGGACGGTGAAAGATAAAGGCTAAAGGCTAAAGGTTGAAGGTTGAAAGGTTAGAAGCTGATTCATTTTTTATTGATTTATTGAGGAATTGTGTTTTTTATTCTATACGACACAAAATAAATTTTTTGTATTTTTGTTTTGTATATTGAGAAATTAATTATTATAATGCTCACATCCAAATATATTCATGTATAGGCAAATGCCAAATAAATTTTTAGTAGCAAACAAAATTCACTATCAGTAAATATGACCAGTTTTCATAAAGAGATATTAAAATTGTTATTATCAGAGGTGGAAAAAAAGCTGGATAAACATCCATCTGAGAAGTGGACACATCAGGACTTTCTTGATATCAGGGAACATATTTTCCGGAAAACCGGCAACTATCTTGGTTATAATACTTTGAAAAGGATGTGGGGGAAAATAACCAGTTTTAGTTCACCCAACAAATCGTCTCTTGATATTATGGCTGTTTCTCTGGATTATAAATCGTGGGAAGACTTTGTTGAACATCATATTTCAGCAATAAAAAAACAAAAACGCCGTAAATCCGGCTCTTCTGCTAAAATCTATCATCTTATTTTTGGCGTTGCCTTTATTATCTTAACAGCTTTCATTATTTTTCTGATAAATTATAAAAGAGACTATCATAATATAAATGCCGATGAGATTATTAAAAGCATAAGCGATACAACAGGAAACTTTCCGTTAAACGTAAAATTCATTTATGATATATCCGAATTTGAGAAAGATGAAGTTTATTTTAAAATGGAGGATACGAAACATTATTTAAACAAAGACAGCTATGTGTTCAGTACAATGAAAAAAGAAAACCAAAACATAAATTTTTTTTTTGATGAACCAGATATAAAAATATTGAGTTTATATATTAATGACCGGAAGATAAAGGATAACCATGTTCTGATATTATCCGGAGGCTGGAAAGGGATTGTTTTTAAAAAAGATATTAGAAACTACCATTCATTGGATTCTATAACACAGGGGGGTATCATGCAGTTTCCGCAAAATACACATGGGATCAAAGACGTAGAAAGAGTAAAATATGTTTATTTTGATACCTTAAATGCTGTTGGAGACAATATGGAATTTGAAACTCGTTTTAAATATATTCCTTCTTCAAGAAAAAATGGTTGTAATAATACAATTATTTCACTTTCCGACAGGTTTTATAATAATATATATATTCAAATGGCACAACCTGCATGTAAACTTTATTCAGTTATTTCCTTAAACAAAAAGAAAATAAGCGGACGAACGGCTGATCTCTCTTTTCTGAATATGGATATGACCCAATGGCATACTTTTTATATAAAAACAGAGGATCAATTTGCTACGATTAAAATAGATGGGAAAGAGGTTTTTGCTGATTCATATGATAAAAGTATAAAGGATATTTGTTCTGTACAATTTTTATTTTATGGAAATGGAGCAGTGGATTATGTTTGGATGAAAAACAGGGAAGGAGAGTATGTGATGAATGAGGATTTTGAATAACAGTTATTCTCAATCAAAGAACATTCGTACTGATCCTTGCCTAAAAAGCAGTGTTCGAAAACATCAAAAGAAACACCCTCCTACAACAAAACTGAACATGAATTTAAGTTTCGGATAGTTATGATATAAAAAATTAAGAAAATTATATATATTTGTGTTCTCTTTAAAAAATTGCCCAGGTGGCGGAATTGGTAGACGCGCTGGTCTCAAACACCAGTGACTGCAAGGTCGTGCCGGTTCGATCCCGGCCCTGGGTACTGAAAGATGTTTGGAAAGTTTATGTAAGCAGAAACTTTTTAAACATCTTTTTTATTTCGGCACAATGCTTTTTGTACCTTTACAAAGTTAAACATTACAAAATTTTGTTTTGTCTGGTGATAATAACAATACTTTTATAACGAAAGTCTATGTCAGATCATAGTTTGCTTCATCCTTACGGAAAAAAACAAGACCAGTTTGACAGGCGCTACCTCGAAATGGCTCTTATATGGGCTGAAAATTCTTATTGTGTTCGCAGAAAAGTAGGCGCTCTTATAGTAAAAGATAAAATGATTATTTCTGATGGGTATAATGGAACTCCATCAGGGTTTGAGAATGTTTGTGAAGATGAAAAAACCGGAGAAACAAAACCCTATGTTTTGCATGCGGAGGCAAATGCGATAACAAAGGTTGCAAAAACAAACAATAGTAGCGAAGGAGCAACGTTGTATATTACATGCGCTCCTTGCATTGAGTGTGCTAAGTTGATTATACAGGCAGGAATAAAGCGTGTGGTTTATTATGATAATTACCGGGCTGATGCAGGTATAGATTTGCTGAAAAGAGCAAAAATAGAAATTGTTAAAGTGGAAATTTAGATGCAAAAAAAATATATTTTTCAACCAATCTTCATTGCTTTGCTTGTTATTGCAGGTGTTTTGTTGGGTTATAAAATATTCAAAAATCAACACCAATCTTCATCTCATCATGTTGTGCTTACAGGCGGAGGTAAAGTCCAACAGGTGATGGCTCTCATCATGAGAGAATATGTGGACAGCATAGATTTTTCTATGCTGGAAGAAGCGGCAATCATTGCCATACTGGATAGCCTTGATCCGCATTCAACATATATAAAATCTGAGGACCTGAAAGAAGTTAATGAACCATTGGATGGTAAATTCGGAGGTATTGGCATACAGTTTAATATGCAAAAAGATACGGTAATTATTATAAAAACGATCCCAAATGGACCTTCAGAAAAGATTGGTCTTTTACCGGGTGACCGGATCATTACAATTAATGATAGCATTGTAGCCGGAGTTAATGTGCCTACCAGTGAGATAGTGAGTCAGCTAAAAGGAGAGAAAGGAACACGGGTCAAAGTAGGAATAAAACGATCCGGAGTTGATGAGTTGATTGATTTTCAAATAACCCGGGATGATATTCCATTGTATAGTGTCGATATAGCTTATATGTTGAATGAAGAAGTGGGATATATAAAGATCAGTAACTTTTCAAGAACAACCTATGATGAATTTATGCAGGCAGGAAAAAAACTGAATAAGAAGGGAATCCAAAAGATGGTGCTTGATCTTAGGGGGAATGGCGGTGGATACATGTCTGCAGCTGTTAACATTGCGGATCAGTTCTTGGGGGAGGGAAATCTTATTGTTTATACAGACGGAAGGTCGATGGAAAGACAGGATTTGTATGCTTCGAAACGGGGTATGTTTATTGACTTACCTGTTGTAGTGCTGATTGATGAATGGAGTGCTTCTGCAAGTGAAATCATTGCAGGCGCTATACAGGATAATGACAGGGGAACCATTGTTGGGAGGAGATCCTTTGGTAAAGGAATGGTACAACAACAATGGATGTTAAGTGACGGATCTGCACTGCGTCTGACAGTTGCAAGATATTATACTCCGACGGGCAGATGCATACAAAAACCGTATCACAATGGGGAAGAGGAATATTATGGCGAGTTGGGCGAACGATTTTTGCATGGCGAATTTTTTGAATCAGATAGCATTCAGTTTTATGATTCTGTGGAGTATGTGACACCGGGAGGAAGGATTTTATACGGAGGGGGTGGAATTATGCCCGATATTTTTGTTCCTCATGATACAGTGGGAATAACAGATTATTACAAGACAATTTCTGTTAAGGGATTGATCTATAGATTTACCTTCTCTTATACAGATAAACACAGAGAGGAATTAAGCAAATTCAACACAGCGAGTCAACTGCAGAGAGAACTCAGAAGAAGAGATATTCTTAACCAGTTTATTTCCTTTGCTAAGGAAGAAGGCATCAAAAAACCTTCGCCGGACGAGTTGAATACTATGCGAGACTTGCTGCAAACACAACTGGAGGCTTATTTGGCCAGGAATATTCTTGATAATGAAGGATTTTACCCGATTATTCATGAAATAGACCAATCGTTAAAAATAGCACTTGAGACCTTTCGTGAAAAATAATATGACACAATCAAAGGAGAATAGGATTTGGGCATGTTAATTTATTTAAACAAACAGGATTTATCCTTGTTTTTTAATTCTGCTTGCGACTCATAAGCAACAAAAAAAATTTTCAGATCAGCCTGCGAAGGATATTGAACCGGAAAAATTTTCAGATCAGCCTGCGATTTATAATCAACATAATACCATTTCCCCGTTTGATTAGCTTGCGACTGGTATTTGACAACATAGACAAGTAAGTCAGCCTGCGATTTGTAATTAACCTCATATATTTTTATGTCGGCTTGTGATGCATAGTTGACTTCATATACTTTTTGGCTGAAAAGCAGAGAGGATAAGAATAAAAAAAGAAAAATAAGAATATATTTTTGCATGATTTAGTTATTTATTTTTCATGAGAGTTTCTATTTCATCAATTTCAACAGGAATATTTTCTGTCAGATCGAGATTTCCATTTTCTGTGATCAACAGGTCATTTTCAAGTCTGATCCCAAGATTCTCTTCTTTTATATAAATTGCCGGTTCGCAGGAAATTACCATCCCGGGTTGAAGAGGGATTGTTTTTTCTCCTGTGTCGTGAACATCAAGACCGATAAAATGGGACGTTCCATGCATATAGTAGCGAAACCAAACAGGAATGTCTTTGGTATCTTGTTTTACATCCTTTCGTTTGTATAGTCCTAGTTCGATATGCTTTTCAATCCATAATTGACAGATTTTCTCATGATAATAAGTAATTGAATTGCCTGGTTTGATAATTGATTTTGCATAGTTTAGCACGTCCAGAGTTGCCTGATATACAGATCGTTGCCGTGGTGTCATCTGCCCGTTTACGGGAATTGTCCTTGTGCAATCCGAAGCATAGCAACTATATTCCGCACCAAAGTCGATCAGGAGCATATCTCCGTCATGGCATATCCGGTTGTTTTGTATGTAGTGAAGTGTGCAACTGTTTATTCCCGAAGCAACAATAGGCAAAAATGCATGTTGTGCCTTATGTCGGGTTAGATGAAAATGAATATGTGCTTCTATTTCATGTTCGCTAATCCCCGGTTTAATTATTCTAAGAAGTTCGTTAAGAGTTTCTTTTGTGATAGCACAGGCTTTTTTGATAAGCGTAATTTCTTCCGGTTCTTTGATTAATCTGAGTTCTGTCATCAGGGGAGCAACAGAAAGAATGCGATGGGAAGGATAACGTTTTGTGATCAGATCATAAAAACGGGTGTCAGCAGAAGATATAAGTGATGAAAATCTTGGATTTTCATTTTTGTTATAGTAGAGAATTAAGGCAATGGAAGCCAGTTTTGAAAATACACTATCAAAACAACTGAAATATTCAATGTGGGGAATTCCGGATATTTCACTCGCTTCTTTTTTGCTTATTTTTTCACCTTCCCATAGGTGTATTTTTTCATCATAATCCGGAATAAAGAGAATTTCCCTGTTCAATTCTTCGGGATGATCCGGGAATAAAATAAGGCAGGAAGATTCTTGTATAATACCTGACAGGTAATACATGTCGCTGTTTTGCCTGTAAGGATAGAGTATATCGCCGTTTCTTGGCATTGGGTCGTTGCTGTGAAATACGGCAAGAGCGTTTTGCTCCATCAGCGAAGAAAGCCTGTGTCGGTTTTTAATAAAAAGTGTTGTTGGGAATTCTGAGTGAATCATATAAAAGCAGGATTTTTATTTGCATCAAAAGTAGGAAATCTTTTGCTTATGAAGAAATATTTTTATTTGTGTGTTTTTTCATTTTAGTAAAGAGC
>CAYSRH010000050.1:0-9029 GCA_964433245.1 uncultured Bacteroidales bacterium
GAGCCGATTAATTTCTGGCGATAACGTCAAAAAAAACGTGAATGAACTGAGCAAAAAATGATAGATTTGATAAAAATATAAACAATTGATAATCAACAACAAAAATTGACGTTAGTCAGAATTGAACAACCTGTATATTGAGATTTGACGACAAATATTATAACTAAAATTTTATTTCTTACATTTATCATTAAATAAAAGAAAATGAATAGCTTCGTTCCATATTATTTAGAACATAACAATAAATTATCATGAAGAAATATACCCTTATTATTATTGCATTAATAGCAGTTTTTCAGTTAAAAGCACAATATACTCTTCAAGTTGGAAGTGGCGGAAATATGTTAGCTTTACCATACACCAATCAATATGAATATAACTGGTGTACTGTAATTTATCCTCAGAATAAAATAAAGATTGGAGGTGATATTACCAAAATAACTTATTGGTTGCAAGCAGGTACTGTTTCTTCAGAAACAACTAATAATCAAGAGGTATATATGGCCCACACGGCTGATGTTGAATTTTCTGATGCCGGTTACCCTGATACAGCTTCAATGACATTAGTTTATCAGGGCCCTGTCCAATATTACGATTACCGTCTTGATTTAACAGAGATTACCCTTACTACACCTTTTGCATATAATAATAGCGATAATCTGATTGTCCATATCGAGAATCATGATGGAAACAAAAACATCATCTCCTCGGATCAATTCCTTTATAACATTTCAACTACTGCAACAAACTATCCCTGTAAATACAATCAACAGGATGGTTCATTTCCTGAAACTACAGGAAGTCGTACCCACGAGTCACCAAATATACGCTTAACCTTTGATTCTGGTTTAGATGCTGGCATAAGCACAATAAATAACAATAGAGATTTTCTTATGCCGGGATTACAAGATGTTGTAGTTAATTTCAGTAATTATATGGCTGATGTTATTACATCGGTTGATATAGAATGGGAAATAAATGGGATACCCCAGACAACATATAATTGGACAGGTTCTTTAAATCCTGGTGAAGAATCTGGCGAAATAATAATCGCTACTGATTATGATTTTTATCCTGACACGTTTAAAATCAAAGCCTGGACAGCTAATCCAAATGCCGGAGTAGATGAATTAAATACCAACGATACGCTTACACAAACAATTGTTGTCGCAGACTATATAGAGATTGGGGTTTTAATGTATGACTACAATATTTTTCCATATTCAACAAAAGAAGGATATGGATGGTCTTCAACAATTTACAATAGCGATTCTCTCCAAAATGGAAAATTATGCGGGATTGCCTACTATAAATCAAACGAAGGCTTTTTAATGAGCGATCAGAAAATACTCCTGACGCAAACCACCGAAACAACTTTTTCTTCTGCAGATTTGCCTGATGAAGAATCAATGAGCGTAGTCTATTCTAATGACATTGATTATTCCGGAGCAATTGGCTGGCACAAAATAGAATTTGATTCCATCTTCATGTATGACAATAACCACCTGCAAGTTCATTACAGAGATTATAGTGGTCAAGGTTATCATTATTCTACTTGTACATATTTCAGGGGGTCAAACTATGAGATACCAGTGACAATTTATCATTCTGGCAATACCGATTTCCCTACAACATCAGGCTCAACTTCCACCAGGGCGCCTGGCATTAGAGTTTATTATTTAATTCCAACTGATGCAGGAATATCATTTTTGGATGCTCCGGGCACATACTTTAGTACCGGGAACAATAATATTGCTGTGTCTCTGAAAAACTTTGGTACGGACACACTCAAATCTGCAACTATTAATTACCGGGTTGATAATGGAACAATCCAAACTTTTAATTGGACAGGTGATCTATCATGCAATAGTGCAGAACAAAATATTATTGTAGGAAACGAAAGTTTTTCTTATGGAGAACATACCATAAAAATATGGACAGATACACCAAATGGATTAAACGACTATAAAAACCTAAACGATACTTTGATTAAAACAGTTTATGCAACAAATCCATTATGTGGAAATTATCTTATTGGTGCAGCTCCTTCAGATTATACTACAATTAAAGAAGCTATTGACACATTAAATTCAGCAGGCATTTCCTGCGATGTGGTTTTTGATATTAAGCCAGGGATTTACAACGCACAGTATTTACTAAATGAAATAAATGATGCCGGACAAAATAGCACGGTTACTTTTCAATCGCAAACCGGCGACAGTACGGATGTAGTGATTACGAGCGATTCAACAGACTTTATCTTCAGGCTTAACGGAGCGGATCATGTTTTTTTGGAGCGTCTTACTTTTGCCAGTGACAGTGCGCTAACGTTTTTGGAAATAACGAATAGTTCTTCAAATAATAGCTTTATCGGAAATCGCTTTGAAGGTTCTGAACGAACAGAGAACCTGATTGCTTCTCCGTCTGTCGCGGGTTCTTTTGATACAGCCAATCTCTTTCTCGGAAATCTCTTTTTGGGCGGAGCGAATGGTTTAATCTTGCTATCGCCCGGGAATGTTTATAAACCTGGCAATAGTATCTGTAACAACGCTTTTTATAACCAGACTTCACTCAGCATTAAGATGAAATTCCAGGAAGATTTTGTCATTACAGGGAATACGATTGCTAACGAATCAGCAAAAGCAATAGAATGCATAGATTTGCGAAGGATGCAATGTACCGGCAATTCTTTTCATTCCGGGGCAACGCATACACCGGTTAGATTCGCTTTTAATACGGACACCTCGCTGATCGCTAATAATTTTTTCACCTGCTATACCACTGATCTAAGGGGTGATAATTATATCTTTGTCAATAACACGCTGGTGGGTTCGAGGTCTTCTGGTTCTATCCGGTTCTTGCGAGCGATGGCAATGGCATGTTGATTGTTAATAATGTCATTGTGAATAAGGGTCTTGGGGCTGCTGTGAATCATTATTTTTCAGGTGCGAATACTAGTATCTTCGACCATAATTGCCTCTACGTAAGAAAAGGGGAGCCTGTGGGTGTTTGGAGATGGGTGGATTATTGTGCTACGCTGGAAGACTGGCAAACCGTGTCGGGCATGGATTCCAATTCCATTTTCATGTTGCCAACTTTCGCTTCTGAAACAGATTTTCATACCAACTCCCTGGCATTGGATGGCGCAGGATTCCCATTGGAATTTATTACGGATGATATAGATGGTGAACCCAGAGATGCTGCCAATCCCGATATTGGCGCCGATGAATTTACTTCTACCTGTCCGGGAATGCTCAAAGGCAATTATACCATTGGCGTAAGTGGTGATTTCAGTTCGTTCGGCGAGGCCTTGACGGCACTTTATGATTGCGGTGTGGATAGCACTGTGGTTTTTTCTGTTCAGGATGGCACGTATGAAGAGCAAATAAAAATTCTACCAGGGATACCCGGTTATACCGAAAATGACAGCATTATTTTTCAGTCGCAATCGTTGGATAGTTCGGCGCTTACGCTTTCATGGGAAGCCGATTCAGCGACTAATTATACCCTTAAGTTAAAGGGTGCAGAAAGATTTATTTTTAAGCATTTGCAGCTCGTGGCAACGGACAGTGTATATGCCAACGTGCTTAGCGTGGAAGGAGGTACCGTGAATAATCGTTTCGAAAATTGTATCATGCGTGGGGTTTCAGCTCAGGATAACGACAAGGGAAAAGCCTTGGTTCACTTTGTTGAGGACAATACCCTGCGGGATACAGGGAATGTATTTGTTCAGAATACTTTCTTGCAGGGTAGTTATGGCGTGTTAATGGAAGGGAATGATAATGCGGATGAAACAGGAAATTCCATTGTTGGAAATCAGTTTAAAAATCAAACGGCCCAGGCTATTGCGGCGACTTATCAATTGGGTTTTGTTATTAAGAACAATGAAATTGTAAATAATAACCCTGTTGCATTTGATTTTGTGGCACTATCCAATCATTATGCTGATTCGGCCTTCATCATAGGGAACCGGATGGTGATAGAACGAAATGCAAATGTTAAGGGAATTTCCCTTAATAACTATAGGAATTATAATGTAATAGCCAATAATAGTATGAGTATCAAATCCAATAATGGCAAAGCTGAAGCGATTATAAATCCGGGAAAGTATACCGAAATTTATTATAATACGGTGTACCTGATGGCAAACATTCCGTCAACGGCCATTGATGTAACACATAACGCAAAATTTGTTGAGATACGGAATAATATTATTGCGAATCATACCGGGGGACTGGTTTTTAGATGTTGGTACGATCATTCGCAGTTGGCAGCTTGCGAGTATAATGTTTTTTATACTACGGGCGAAGATATTGTCAATTGGTCAGATGTCAACTATCAGAGCCTTAGTGCATGGGAAGCCGTCAGTGGCTTTGGAGGTTCCTCGTATGCGGTGTATCCTGAGTTTACTTCTTTTACGGATCTTAGCACTACGAATGTATTGTGTAATAACACGGCAACACCGATTGCTTATATACCAGACGATATCCATGGGAATGTCAGGGATGCCGCGACACCCGATATGGGGGCTGTGGAATTTGATGGCGAGGTTTCTTACAGTCTTGGCGAGAATGTTAGTCTTTGTGCCGATGAGGGATATCGGATCAATGCCGGCGAGGGTTTTGATAGCTACGCATGGTCAACAGGTGCTGACACCGCTGTTATTTGGGTGGATACAACAGGTGTGGGAGGCGGCACACGAACCTACGCTGTGACAGTGACCTTAGGAGCAGAAGAATATGTTGACAGCATGGCTGTGACATTGGTTTCTCCTGTGGCGACCCCGGTAACGGACTATTGTTTTAATTCCGATCTTGATTCTATTGAACTATCTGCCGGAGATGCGGCAAGCTATAAATGGAGTACCAACGATACCACGCAATCCATTTTTATCGAAACAGGAAATTGGTTTTATGTTACGGTAACAGATGACAGGGGCTGTCAGGATAATGGTGAAATGTACGTTCACTATAATTATTGCCTGGCCGAGATTCTTGCGGATACCAATACAATCGAATTGCATGATTCTTTGGTGTTAACAGCGAATGGGTGTTGGGCAGATTATGAGGATTATGATTACCTTTGGAATACAGGTGACACATCGCATCAAATTACAGTGAAGGGAGCGGATTTGGGGGTCGGTGCACATTATTTTTCCGTAGAAATAATCAATAGGTACAAAAATAATTGTTACTCCACAGACAGTATCGGAATCAGTGTCATGAATAGTAATTCTGTTGAAGAAACAATGACTTTGCATAGGGTCAATATCTATCCCAATCCGGTAAAAAAATTGCTGCATATTGATTTTAATGATGAGAAAAATATCTCAAGAAACATTCGCCTTATTCGGATTGATGGAGTTCCTGTGTTGTCAAAAAATATCGCCGGACAGCAAGTAATCATTTCCGTGGAAGCACTTGATCCGGGGATGTATTTTGTGCTGATAGAACAGGAGGGCAAACGTTTTTATTATAAAATTGTGGTGCTTGAATAAGTATTCAAAATATATTATGAAGGAGTGTAATAAAAATCAGATGATTGAGGAAATAAAAAAAATTATAGCGCATGAAGCCGGTGCTGTTAAAAACATTCCTGTTTCTGAACAATTTACCAAGGCATTGGACCTGATTTTTTGTTCGGTTCATGATCATGATGGTAAATTGATCATTAGTGGTATGGGGAAGGCCGGACAAATAGCCAATAACATGGCAACAACTTTTTGTAGTGGAGGAACACCGGCAGTTTTTCTGCATCCGAGTGATGCACAGCATGGCGATTTGGGGATTATCAGAAAAAATGATGTGCTTCTTTTGATCAGCAATAGCGGAAAAACCAGAGAGATCATTGAACTCGTAGATCTGGCGGAAAACCTTCACAAAGGTCTTCCGCTGATTGTGATCACGGGGAATCCCGATAGCAGATTGGCAAAAACAGCAGATGCCTGTATTTTTACAGGAAATCCAAAAGAAATTTGTCCCCTGGGATTGACCCCCACAACATCTACGACGGTTATGACCGTTATAGGAGATATCCTTGTTTCTATGATGATCAAAAAGATTGGATTTACGGCTGAAGAATATGCAAAGAGACACCATGGCGGATATCTTGGGGATAAATCCAGAATAAAGAAATAAAAAAAAACAGTAAATTATGCAAATTAAAAGCAATGAAGCTGTAGGATTGATTATCGATGTGCAGGAACGCCTTTTCCCTGTGATGTATGAAAAAGAAAGTCTGGAAAAAAATACGGGTATCCTTATCGAAGGACTAAAAGTGCTGGGGATTCCTCTCCTTGTAACAGAACAATATACAAAAGGACTGGGACATACCATAGAGGCTTTGCAAACAAAATTATACAATGCCGGAATCTTTGAAAAGATATGCTTTAGCTGTGTAAAAGATGCGGATTTTCTTAAAGAATTGAAAAATAACAATAAAAAATATGTGATTATTGCAGGGATAGAGTCGCATATTTGTGTATTACAAACAGTGACGGATCTCCTTGCAGAAGAATTTGTCCCGGTGGTAGTGGCTGATTGTGTTGCTTCGCGTGTAGCATACAACAAGGAAATAGCATTGGAACGCATGCGGCAGGAAGGCGCCATTATCACCACCTGTGAGTCGGTGCTTTTTGAGATGACAGTGAAAGCAGGAACAGAAGATTTTAAGCAAATTGCCAAATTGATAAAATAATAAATTGGAGATTACGTTTTTCTGTTGAATTTTATTTTTATTTTTATTTTAGATCATATGTTTAACAATTAATAATCTATGGGGTATGAAAAGGATAGGCTTGCTTGCATGCTGTGTATTGTGTTCTGTTATTTTTGTTTCAGCACAGCCGGGTGCAAAAATAGAGTTTAAAGAGGAGTTACACGAGTTTGGGGTAATAGAAGAAAATGGAGGAAGTGTTGAACACCGCTTTGTTTTTGTGAATAAGGGAAATGCACCTTTGCTTATTAATGATATTAAGGCTTGTTGCGGAATTAAACTGGCAGATTGGAGTAAACAACCGGTATTACCGGGGAAGGAAGGTTTTGTGACAGGTGTTTTTGACCCCAAGGGACGTCCCGGAAAATTTGAAAAAACCATTACAGTGATATCAAATGCAACAAATGAGTCTTCCAAAACATTATTGCTGAGAGGTGAAGTGAATCCTGAGTTGATGCAACGCCCGGGAGCAAATTAATAAAAAAACAGTTTCTTTATGAGATTATTTATATCTGTTTTCTGTTTCATAATATTCTGTGTTTCTTCTACAGCACAGAGACAAGAGCCTCATATATCAATTACTGAAACAGAACATGATTTTGATACAATCAATGAAGTTGACGGGAAGGTGGTTCATTCTTTTCATTTTGTTAATATGGGAAGTGCTCCTTTGGAGATCATCAATGTACGTTCTTCATGCGGTTGTACAGCACCTGACTGGAGCCGGGATCCAATACCTGCCGGAGGACGTGGTTTTGTAAGTGTTGCGTATAATCCCGCCGGAAGACCCGGAAAATTTAGCCAAAGGGTTGCTGTCAGCACAAATGATGAAGAACAGCCTGTTGTGAAATTAACAATCAAAGGATTTGTGATAGGAAGACCCCTGTCTATAGAAGAGAAATACCCGAGAAAAATGGAAGACATTCGCTTGCAGTCGAATCATTTTGCTTTTGGTCGGGTATATAAAGACGAAGTGTCAGAAGGCATTCTGGCGTTTGCCAATGGATCTTCCAAACCTGTCAGAATTACCTTTGACCATGTTCCTGAACATATTCGTTTGTGGTCAGAGCCCGAATTGGTAGAACCCCGGCAGGAAGCTGTTATCAAAGGAACTTATGATGGATCAGCAGTGGATGATTGGGGCTTTGTTATTGCCCGTGTAAGCATTGAGATCAATGGAGAGGTTTCGGCAATAACCAGGCTGACGGTGAGTGCTGATATCAACGAGAACTTTGATGCATGGACAGCAGAACAAAAGGCAAATGCCCCAAAGATCGTGTTCGATGAGGAGGTCGCTAACCTGGGAATAGTGAAAAGGGAACAGGATGTTCCTTTTTCATTTCAATTTACCAATGAGGGGAAGAGCGATTTGATTATTCGTAAAGTTTCTTCGTCTTGTGGTTGTACTGTTGCAAAACCGGATAAAAAGATTATCTCTCCCGGTGAATCCTCGGCATTTAATGGAATATTTTCTACAGAAAGACGAAAAGGACGACAAAATATGGTGATCACAATAATTACCAACGACCCTTCGCAATCCATAAAAAGGCTTTATGTGCAGGCAGTGGTTGAATAGTCGGATAATAAATTACGTATAAAAGATAAACAAATGAAGATGTTGCTTTTTGGAGCGGGAAAGATCGGCAGGTCTTTCATAGGACAGCTCTTTGCCGGTGCCGGAGATGAAGTTGTTTTTATTGATGTTTTTGAGCCTGTTGTCAAAGCGCTCAATGAGCAAAGAAAATACAAGGTTGTGATCAAATCAAACCGGGGAGATGAGATACTATGGGTGGAGAATGTGCGGGCTGTTTTCGGGAAGGATGAGGAAGCCGTGATACAGGAAATCACAGAGGCCGATATAATGGCAGTTTCGGTAGGACAGGCAGGATTAAAAGCTGTATTGCCTGTGTTGGCTAAAGGTCTTGTCAATAGGAAAAAAATACGCGGAGAAAAACAGGTGGATATGATCATCGCAGAAAATTTGCGGGATGCATCAGGATTTATATACAAGGAACTAAAAAAATATTTGCCACAGGATTTTCCCTTGAAAGAAACGCTTGGACTGGTTGAATCAAGTATCGGAAAAATGGTGCCCATCATGCGGAATGAAGATGTGGAAGAGGATATCTTACAGGTTTTCGCTGAACCATATAATACCTTGATCGTTGATGCCAAAGGATTTTTAAATCAGGTGCCCGCGATAGAAAACCTCGAAGCGAAACAAAACATGAAGGCATGGGTGGATCGTAAACTTTTTATTCATAATCTGGGACATGCCACAGCAGCTTATCTGGGATACCTGAAAAACCCCAAAC
>CAYSRH010000051.1:0-9015 GCA_964433245.1 uncultured Bacteroidales bacterium
ATTAGTGTCCGATAAAAATCCCAACAGGTCACCGCTACGCGGTTATTTTACTTCATCTATATCAATTTTCTACAATTAGGACGCTGCTACGCAGCTTATTTATAGTCACGTAGTGACGACCTGTTTGTAGAATAAAACCACAGCATATAACACAAGCCCCTAGGGGCGACCTGTCGTAATAATTTAATTGTCAGGCACATATACGAAATCATATTTATTTTACCGGACACTAATGAATTTTTCCATAAAAAAGTTGTGAATTGTTTGGTATCGTACTAATCATTTCGTTATTTTGTGAAATAGTGAAAGCCATGAGGTATTGTTGTTTTATGTATATATAAATGTGAACATGACAGTAAAAAGCAAAGAGGTATGCAAAGCTGAAAAAAAACAGGTAGAATTTTCAGCCGATGTATTGCAAATAGCAACAATTGCTAAGGCGATGAGTCATCCGGTAAGGGTTTATATCGTAAAGAAGTTATCGTCAATGGATGCTTGTTGCTATAGCGGTGATCTTGTTGAAGAATTGCCGGTTGGCAGGTCTGCTTTGTCGCAGCATTTGAAAGAGCTAAAATATGCAGGATTAATTCAGGGGCAGACAGAACCTCCCTTTATTAAATATTGTCTAAACAGAGAAAATTGGGAAAAAGCAAAAACAATCTGCAAAATATTTTTTATGTAATTTGTTGAGTCATCTTAATTTGAATTAAATGAGGATCATCAGAAATACATATTGTATCGTAATACTATTGTTTGCAGTCCAAGCAAATGCACAGGATTTTACTTTAAATCAACTGATTGATAGTGCTTTACAAAACAACTACTTATTACAGGCGAATAAAAAAAACACACAAATAAAACAGGTTGAAATTGAGAGACTAAAGACCAATTATCAGCCGACGATAAGTAGTTCAGCAAGTTTTTCTTATTGGAAATTTTTATTGCCCAACAGACAACGATTGTTAGGGGATGCACTGACGGACTTTCATACTGATGTGTCTGTTTATCAAACTATTTATGATTGGGGTAAAAACAAAGTTGAAAAATCAGCCGTAGAAAATGAGATTGCGATGAATGATGAAGTGCAACGACAAATCCGCAATACCATTATGATGGGGGTGACCGACACCTATTTTGAAATACTCAAAACACAGTCAAAAAAATCAGCCTATGAAAACAACCTCCTACAATTGACCTCACAACTGCAATTTGCTGAAAATTTGAATGAGATTGGCAAAGTTTCGGCTGTTGATATACTAAAAATCAGTCTTCAAATTTCGGTTGTAGAGAAGGATCTGTTGAGGGCGCAAAAGCAAACGGAGCAACAAAAAATCAAGTTGCTTAATTTGTGCAACCTGCAAACGGATCAGGAGATTGAAATTGCTGATACAGCGCATGAACTATATCAGTCTTATAAAGACATCAGTATTTTCTCAGACACACTCTACAATGAGGTGTTACAGAATAATCCGACCATGCTTATTTCGGAACAAAACATGATGATCGAATCGAGGCAAAAAGAAATATTGAAATTGCAAAACAGACCTGAATTATTTCTTTATCGGATAGGTAGCTGGGCACATGGATATATTCCCTTTGGTGATAATTTTAACTATAATGTAGGTGTGGGTATTCGTTACAATATTCCCTTTTGGGGCGGAAGCAGCCATCAATACAAAATGCTGCAAAGTGATATTCGTATAGAACAAATGCAAGATGAAAAAAAGCATGCTTTTTTAGAAATCAAACAGGAAATTGATAATGAGCTCAATAATTTGTCTCAAATCAAACAGGAAATAGAAAGCAACTGGCGAATTTTAAGTATTGCTGATGAAACACTTGTCAATGAAACAGTACTATATCAAAGCGGGCAAGGAGATATTATTGATGTATTAAATGCTCAAACCGTATATGTTGATGCTGAAATTAAAATCAAACAGTTGGAAGCAGATTTTCTACAGACATTAAATAAATTAAATTACCTAATTGGAAATGATACCTATGCTTTTTAATGTGCTAATTTATAAACAGATGAGGTTATATTCTTTGATTTTTTCAGGTTTTTTTGCGCTTGTGTTTTTTTCGTCATGCAGTGATGAGGAAAAACAAGCCAAACCCAAGAAAGTGCCTTTGGTTCAAGTGGACAGTGCTGCGATAATAAAAATGGTTGACTATATCGATATTATTGGCAGCATCAAGCCAAATGTCGTTACTGATATCAAGTCATCAGCCAACGGGGTTGTTGAAACTCTTAATGCGCGTGAAAATCAGCGTGTTGAAAAGAATCAGGTAATAGCGGTTGTAGATCCCGCCGACCGGGTAAGCCTCATTTCAAACAACCGGATGATTGTTGAGCGAATTGCAAAGCAGCTGGAAACCCTTGAGGTCAATTCTAAAGCGTATGAAACCGTTTCAAAAGAACTTGAAAAGGCTAAAAATGACCTGGCATTTGCTCAGAACATGTACAATACCATACCCATTATCTGTCCAATGAACGGATTGGTTACAAAACGATGGGTAGAGCAAGGCAGTCAGATTTCCGCAAGTGATAAAATAGTAACCATAAGCGATATGAATTCTTTGGTGATCAAAGCCGAAGTAAACGAAAAATATTTTAACGCTGTGAAGAAAGGCAATAAGTTGTCGGTCGTTTTAAATGCTTATCCTCATGACACGTTAACAGGGGTCATCAATTTGATTTATCCTGAAATTGATCCTACAACCAGAAGTGTCAAATTTGATATTAAAATTCTGCATTTTCAAGAAAGATTATTACCGGGAATGATGGCTTCTATTAAAATCCCTGTCGTGAATAAAGAAAATGCACTGGCTGTTTTGGATGATGCTATTCTCTCTGATCCCCTTAGCAATTATTTTGTTTTTGTAGTGAATCAGGATGACCTTGCCCTTAAACGAATTGTGGAGATGGGAATTTCCGAAGGAAATAAAACTGAAATACTGACCGGGATTTCCGAAGGAGAAATGATTGTTGTTGAAGGACAGGAGATGCTGAAAGACAGTGTGAAAGTAAAAATTGTTAAATAGAAATTCTCATACATGAACCTAACCGTAACATCTTTAAAACGTCCTGCCGGAACACTCATGCTCATGATTGTGCTTATGGTTGTGGGAATCGCCGGGTTTTTCAGGTTGCCAACCAATATGCTGCCCGATATTACGTATCCCATGGTGAAAGTCTATGTGTATTGGACCGGAGCAACCCCCGAACAAATAGAAAATGAAGTGGCTACGCCTATTGAACGAAAAATGGCCACCGTAGACAATTTAGATTATATCGAATCTATGTGCGAAGAAGGTGTTTATACCTTGTTGGTTAATTTTGATTATAGCGTTGACCGCGATGTTGCGTACCAGGATGTGCTCGCAAAAATGGGCTTGGTAAAAAAAGAGCTGCCCCGGGGAATTTCTGAACCCGTAGTTTTTAAAGCCGATCCTTCTCAGCTTCCTGTTGTAGAAGTGCTGGTCTCCTCTGAAAATAAAAGTCTTACGGAGCTTAGAACCTGGATTGAGAACGACTTTCAGGAAGAGTTTGCTTCGGTAAAAGGCTCTGCAGGCACGGCTCTCTCAGGTGGGATGCTGCGCGAAATCAGAATACATGTTGATCCGCTCAAATTACAAGGATACAATGTTACCTTACAGGAGGTGAGTAGCAGGCTGAGAGCGGAAAATATTGATATGGTTGGCGGAAGAATGCTTACAGGTACACGGGATTACATTGTTCGTACTTACGGTGAATTCATGTCGCTTAATGAAATTGAAAATTTACGTATTAAAGAATCAGCTTCCGGCGGGAAAGTCATACTGAAGGATATTGCAAGCGTAGAAGATCACCACGCATTACAGCGTATTCGTACCAAGTATAACGAAAAAGAAGGCGTGCGAATCTCTATTTTTAAACAAGCCGATGCCAATGCGGTTACCGTTTCTGATTTAATTGCAGAACGATTGACAGAACTACAACAAACGTTGCCCCCGGCAACAACAATTGAAATGATATACGACCAGGCAGAATATGTGCGCCTGGCAACCAATGGGGTTAGAAATGCGATGCTTCTTGCTGCACTGTTGGTGACCTTGGTTACTGCATTTTTCTTGTCGGGGTGGCGAAGGATACTCTCATTGGTTTTTAGTTTGCCCGTTACTCTTTTAGGATCCTTTTTCTTTATGGAAATGCTGGGGTTCTCCATTAATATTTTCACGCTTGGAGGTTTGGTGGTTGCCATGACAGTCGTTTTAGATAACAGTGTGGTCATGCTTGAAAACATTACGCGAATACAGGAAACCGAACCCGACTCTCCCAAGCCAATTGAAAAAGGAGCCATACAAATAAGCGGAGCCATAATTACCGCAACACTTACCTTCATGGCTCTTTTTGTTCCTTTCCTGTTAGTGCCCGGTATAACATCATTGCTATTCAGTGAACTCGTTACGACTGTAGCCATTATCGTGCTGCTTTCAATGATTGTTTCGCTTACGGTGACACCCATGCTGATGAATCTTTTTTATCCGGAAGGAAAAAAAATAAGCAAGAAACAATCGTTTATTGCCCGTATAGCAGATACCTTAATCAACGCATTGATTTTTATTTATAAACCCATTTTACATTGGTCGCTGAAATTCAGGTGGTTGGTATTGATCATATTCCTGTTGCTTCTTCTCCCGGGTTTGTATTTTCTGCAAAAAACAGGTTCGGAGTTTTTGCCTAAGGCCGATGATGGCTTAATTACTGTAAAAGTAATGATGCCTACAGGAACACCCATGGAAGAAACCGACAAGTTATTGTCGCAAATTGAAAAAGTAATTGCTAAGCAAGACTATATACACGGATATGCAACGTTGGCAGGGGGTAAAGTCTGGGGTCTGGTAACCACTGAAAAAAGTTTCGAAGGCGAACTTAATGTTCAACTGGTGCCTGCTGCTGAACGTCCTATGGATACAGATGAGTATGTAGAGCAGTTACGTCCTGCGGTGATGAAATCAATAAATGTTCCGGGAGCTGTTGTAAAGGTGTTCCATACAAAAATGAAAGGTATTCGCAGAACAGGTAAATTCGATATTGAGTTGGAAGTGCTCGCTCCACGCAGTCAACCGATGCAAGAGATTTTCATTGAAGCCGAAAAATTGCAAAACGAACTTAAAGATTTTGATTTTTTATCGGGTCTGGATATCTCCCTTCGTCTCACCAAACCCGAATACCAGATTAAGGTTGACAGGGAAAAGGCTTTTGATTTAGGAATTGACGTGGAAGAAATAGGCAATACCGTTAAATCAATGGTTGGGGGAACAATTCCTACCCGTTACAAAGATGGAGCATACTACTATCCTATTCGTATCATAATGGATGAGCGTGAAATTACTTCGGTGACTGATCTTCAAAACATATACATCAACACATCAAAAGGAGCCAACATATCCTTGAGTACTATTGCTGATGTGGTAAAAACCACCGGACCTGTACAAATAGACCGGAAAAACCAGGACAGAGTAATTAAAGTAACAGCCAATGTAGCCGGAAAATCTGTTGGTCATGCTACAGCAGAAATAAAAAACAGGCTGAATAATTATGACTTTCCACCTGGCTATCGGCTGCATTATGGCGGTCAGTCACAGATGCTTTCAGAAAACATGACCCAAATGATTATCATATTGATTTTCGCCTTATTTTTAGGCTACGCAGTAATGGTCCTGTATTTTGATAGCTTCCTGAAACCATTAATCATCATTATTCGCATACCACTATCGTTGGCTGGTATCTCATTTGCTTTGTATTATACTGAAACACCGCTCAGCGTAACAGCACTCATTGGTATCATCATGCTAACAGGAATGGAAATTAACAACGGTGTGATCTTGCTTACTTTTATTGATGAACTCAGAGAACAGGGGAGAACCCTTGTTGAGGCTATTAAGGAAGCAGCAATTGTTCGTTTACGTCCCATTTTAATTACTGATATCAATAGTTTGTTTGGATTACTTCCACTCGCTTTGCTATTGGGTGATGGGACTGAAATGCTTCGACCCATGGCTGTTGTTGTGATTGGAGGATTGTTGTTTGGATTGTTGTTGGTATTTATTTTTATCCCTGTTGCCTATATGCTTTTATATGGTCATAAAGTAAAGATTCAATAACCTTTTAAAATTTATGGATATGATAAAACATGCTATGCTGGGAACCGACTTTTCAAAGGCTGTTTCCGAAACGGAAAACCAACTCAGGTTATCTTAAATTTTATCAAAGAAAATAATGTGACTTTTACTGTTATGGGAAGTCAGGGACGCGGTTTTTTCGAGGAAATATTCATTGGCAGTGTAAGTCATCAGGTATCGAGAAATGCTGATTCAAATGTATTGGTTGTCCCAATCTCTTAGTAAGAACTTAGCTGCAATTTTTTATAGCTTTATTATTTTAGAAATTTTTACGATAAAAAGACTTTATTATGAAAAATAAACAATTAAATGCTATGCTTATTTCATGTTCAGGAGCTTCCAATACAGGTCTCTATGCAGATAAAGTAGCGCGTATGCTAGCGGAATCAGGACGTGCTAAGATGGTTTGTTTACCTAAAATTGCGATTCATGACGAAAAGTTAATCAACCAGGTAAATAATACAGATATGAAGGTTATTGTAATTGACGGTTGTCCTGTTAACTGTGCCAAACTTATATTGAAGGATCATGGCATAGAAAATTTCATACACATTAATACCACAGATTTTGGCATTGTCAAGGGTGAAACGCCAATTACTGATGAAAATATATCAAAAATAATCGAACATATTGAAAAAATAGCCGGGTAAACGAAAGCGTTGTGCCTCTGCCTTGAAATCTTACTACAAATAGGTAGATTCTACTTAACTTATATAGTGCCTGTGCGAAAAACTACTGTAGAATCGTAATATTGATATGAATAAAGAACCGCATAGCGGTGACCTGTTTTTTTTATCAGACACTAATGTATTAAAATAGGAGGTTTTATTATTATTTTTGTGATTTATTATCATATTTATCACGCTATCTCGTTCCTTTTTAATAAGATTAACTGATTAGGAATGACAAACAAAACATCGCAGCCCAGGCTGCCCCGTTGGATGAAAGCCAAATTCCCCATGGGTGAAGAATACATCCGTGTGAAAAAGCTTATACAGTCGAAGGGCTTGCATACCATCTGTAGCAGTGGAAATTGTCCGAATGCCGGAGAATGCTGGGGCAATGGCACGGCTACCTTTATGTTGCTGGGTGATACCTGCACACGCAATTGTCGCTTTTGCGGCGTCCCTGGCGGGAACCCTTCGGAACCCGATATGGAGGAGCCGGAAAGGGTGGCCGAATCGGTGTTTCTGATGAAGCTTAAACATGTAGTGATTACTTCCGTAACACGCGACGACCTACCCGATGAGGGAGCGACTCTTTGGGCACAAACCATCAGGACAGTGAAGAAGCGTAATCCCAAGACCACCATTGAGGTGTTAATTCCGGATTTTAATGCGCGTGAAGACCTCATTCAGCAGGTGATAGATGCAGCACCGGAGGTTATCTCTCATAACTTAGAAACGGTTGAAAGACTAACGCCAATTATACGATCTAAGGCAGCGTACAGAAGGAGTCTTCGTGTGCTGCAGTACATCGCCGAACAAGGTATTATCACCAAGTCCGGCATTATGCTTGGTTTGGGTGAATCGCAGGATGAGGTACTGACCACCATGGACGATTTGCGTCAGGTGGAAAGTAAAGTGATGACCCTCGGTCAATACCTGTGTCCATCCAAAGACAATGTGCCGGTAAAAGAATTTATTACGCCGGAACAATTTGAGTTTTACCACAAGGAGGGCTTGGCCAAAGGCTTTCAGTTTGTTGAGAGCAGTCCGCTTGTCCGTTCTTCATACCATGCCGAGAAACATGTCGCCTGTAAATAATAATATAAACCAGCATACACTTTTTGTGCACGATGCGCAACGAATGGCGTATGCCGCTTGTCTTGACTTGCAGCGTGCATACTTTGATAAAGCAACAAATGCAAAACAACAAGGCGTGCCGGTGGATGAGGTCTTGATTTTAGTCGAACACCCGCCTGTCTATACACTTGGGAAAAGTGGTAAAATGGAAAATTTACTCCTGGATGAGCAGGCGATACAAAAAATGGGCGCATCCTTTTATCGTAGCGACAGGGGTGGCGACATCACCTTCCATGGTCCGGGTCAGCTGGTGGGCTATCCTATCATTGATTTATCAGTTCATGAAATGGGCGTAAAACGCTATGTTGAACTGCTTGAGGAATCTGTGATCATGACGTTGGCATCCTATGGTATTATAGGTGCGCGACACAGCAAAGCGCCCGGCGTGTGGCTTGATCCTGATGGTGACAAGGCAAGAAAAATCTGTGCCCTGGGTGTCCGTGTTAGTCGCGGCATCACGATGCACGGTTTTGCCCTGAATGTAAGCACTGACCTTGATTATTTCACCAAAATTAATCCCTGTGGTTTTACCGATAAATCCGTCACCTCAATGGAAAAAGAGCTGGGAATGCAGATCGATTTTGAGGAAGTAAAGCTTCGATATGAAAAATGTTTTATTTCCTGTTTTTTACACAACAATTCAAGGGTTAAACACATAAACAAATAAACGAATAAACAGTTCAACGATTCAACGATTCAACAAATAAACGATTAAACGATAAAAAAATGTTCCTACAACTTCTTCTTATTGCAGCAGTTCTTGTTCTTGTCTTTGGCTTGTCACTCGGACTGCGGATGTTTTTCAAAAAAGACAGTACGCCTATTGGTGGATCCTGTGGCTGTGGCAAACAAAAAGGTTCGTGTGAATCGGGCACTGGACAGTGCGATTCGGATGGGGAAGAGACGAGTCTTCGATAGTCCTTTTAAGCGCCTCAACATATCACTACCGCTTTTAAGAATTCGATAAAGATACACATTTTTTCATTCACTCTGTAATTGTCACCGGAGAACCGAGCGGCTATGAAGCATGACCGCTTGTTGC
>CAYSRH010000052.1:0-8950 GCA_964433245.1 uncultured Bacteroidales bacterium
TAAATGTATAAAAGTCAATGTTTTGACGAAAGTTTAAGCCTGCGTAATATTGTGGCATGTGTAAGTGAATACCATACATCAATTCATTAAAATGAAGTTGTTGACGGTAAAGAATTGCCGGTTCCATATGAATGGTTTCGCGACCCAGACGATTTATGTGAAAGGGAAAACGATAACTGGCATGAACGGTAAATTTTCTTTTCTTTTCACTTGTGTTGGTATATTTTGGTTGTGTGAGATGATAAACAGAAATGCCGGTTTGTAATGTGGTGTTATTTCTGTAGTTCCAATGATTCCAAAGAATACCTGTAGAAAAATCAACATAATGATGAAAAGATGATTCTATTTGCTCTGAAGTGGAAAGCGAAAAATCTTCTGTAACAGGATCATACATATCACCAAGCTTGAGTTTTTCCTTGTTGATATAATGTCCCCCATATGATGCCTGAAGTCCTCCATACAGATGTGAATGACGTCCTACCTGTAATTGATAAGAATATATACCATCAATAGAGAGATCGTTCATTAGTCCTTTGTTTCTTGTGTAATTATTGATTTTAATACCAAGACCTCCTTGTAGCTTATTAATAAATTGTGTGTACCCGGCATGGTAATTAATATAGTTTCCTTCAAAATCAGACCATTGATTTCGATAGTTAAGGAATGCTCCTGAATGACTTTTCATGCCGGCATAAGCAGGATTGAATGAAACCATTGTAAAGATTGCCTGACCACTGGTTCCGTGTTGGGCAAAACCTTTTCCGGAACAAAGAGTAAAAAAAATAAAAATATTAAGACACACACTTTTCATAAGAAGCTAAAATTACAAATAAAACATACACAACAATATTTTTTTAAATATCTTCGTTCAAACTTTAGTTAGGTTAAGCAATTCATGAAAAAACTTTCTCTTGGTTTGTGAATTACATAATTATTAATATACATGGTATTAGTTTTTTGTTTTGACTATTAATAAACATATATTTATATCAGATTTGTTTACAAAGATACTGTCAGGTCTCTTCGTTTTTTCCTTTTTATTTTTTCATCAGGTCCATGCCCAGGTTATTCAAAAGGAAATATATTGGTTTCCTAAAGGGAAACAGCAGGATGTTTTTTATGAAGATGAACATTTTTTCCAATATCTTAACTTTGATAATGCTGCATATCCTGATAAAGAAACGTACCTGCCTTATTATGGGGGCATTGTTCCTGTTTCTACCGTAGATGCTGATATTATAGTGAAAGGGTACGAGAGTGAAGAATATGTGGTGTCCGAATTCAGAGGTATTGATAGTATCCCGTCTTCTTTGCAGGTGAATACAGCTGTTCGGATGAGTAAAGGAAAATATTATTTGCATTATTCATTTATTCCTTTGTATAAAGAGAGTGGACAGATCATGAGGATTATATCTTTTGATTTTGAGGTGGTTGAAGGGCGTCAATCTTCTCTTCCCGGATCAATTCCCCTGTTTAAAGATGAAAATAATTCTGTTTTGGCTTCAGGAGAATGGCATAAGATTTCTGTAACAAAATCAGGGATATATAAAATCTCTTATGAACAATTGCTTGACTGGGGTATTGACAATCCCTCGAATGTTGGTGTTTTTGGTTATGGTGGCATGTTGTCTGATGTATATGACGGGTCTGTTTTACAGGATCTTCCTCAATTACCTGTTTATATTGAAAAAGGTTCGGATGGAATATTGAATGCCGGAGATTATATATTGGTTTATCTCGAAGGACCCGATATATGGTCTTATAATGCTGGTAACAACATGTTTATGCATGAAAAAAACTTATATTCTGACAAAGCATTTTATTTTATTACCTCATCACTTTCTTCCAAAGAAATTGGTTCTGCATCTCCGGTTATTTTACCTGCAAATATTGAGGTGAATTCTTTTGATGATTATGATTTTCATGAAAAAAATAATGTGCATATTATCAAATCAGGGCAGGAAATTTTTGAATCACTTACGATAAACTTTCCTTTTACATATTCTTTTTCTTTTTCAAATCCTGATTTTTCAAAACAGGGAAAATTCTATATCCGAAGTATGGTGAAGAGTTCAGGCAGTAATAGTTATGTTCGTGTCAATGCGGGAAATAGTCAGTTTGATGTGACCATGCCTTATTTGGATAATTGGTCAGGCACACAAAATAAGGCACTGGAAAAAAAAGAAAAAGAATCTTTTTCTTTTTCTTCTTCAAGGATAGATGTTACATTGCTATATCAGTCCAATGACCCGACAAGTAATATGTGGTTAGATTATTTTATTCTTAATATCCGGCGGCATCTTACTATGTCAGGCACTCAACTTTTGTTCAGAGATATTGAATCTGTAGAAAATGGTAATGTAGTGGATTTCTTTATTGATAACGTGTCAGAAGATATCATGGTTTGGGATATTACTTCCATTCATAGTTCCTTACAAGTTCATCCTGATATAAATTCCGGACAAGCTGTTTTTAGAGCATATGCAGATACATTGAGAGAGTATGTGGCTTTTTATCCTGAACAGGTTTCTTCTTCGGTTTCTTACGTAGAGAAGATTGATAATCAAAATATCAGGAGAGAACAAGTGCCCGAACTGCTTATTTTGGTAAAACCTTCGCTTAAAACCTATGCCAACCAACTGGCTTCTTTACGAATTTCTCAGGGGGTAAATACGCTTGTGTTAGAACCGGAACAGGTTTATAATGAATTTTCTTCGGGAGCTCCACATCCTGCGGCAATTCGTAATATGTTAAAAATGTTTTTTGACCGTTCATCAGGAGGCGACACATTGCGGTATTTCCTTCTATTTGGTGATGGTTCTTATAGTAGTAAAGAAGCATCCAAAGGAAACAGATTACTTACTTATCAGACAAAAAATTCGATTTCGGAGATAAATTCTTTGGTAGCAGATGATTATTTTGGATTACTTTCCCATAATGAGGGATTAACCGGTCTTTTGGATATTGCTGTTGGTCGTTTGCCTGTTAATACGGGAGAAGAAGCCCATGTGCTTATTTCCAAAATCAAACAATATGAGCAGGACGAAAATAAAGGTGATTGGAGAAACAAAATTTGTTTTATTGGTGATGACGGTGATAATAATTTACATATGAAAGATGTTGATCGCATAGCAAAAAATGTTGAGGAAATGTACCCGGCGTTTGACCTGACGAAGATAATGCTTGATGCCTACCCTCGTGTTTCTACTCCTTCAGGCGGAAGATACCCGTCTGTAAGTGAAGATATCAACAATCGGATTCATAACGGGTTATTATTGATGGTGTATCTTGGACATGGAGGAGGATATAATCTTTCGCATGAACGGATAATTGATATGGGACATGTCAGATCCTGGAAAAATACGGATAAATCACCTTTTTTTGTTACTGCTTCTTGTGAAGTAACCCGTTTCGATGACCATACATTTCGATCACTTGGAGAATTTTTTGTTTTGGCTGAAGGTGGAGCAATGGGGAGCTTTTCGACAACAAGGAAAGTGTACGCTAATGAGAATTATTTGTTAATAAGCCGATTTGTGGACCACTTATTAAATCCCAAAGATGATGAACAGCCAAGAACACTGGGGGAAGCTATGATGTTAGCAAAAAATGCGGTTCCGAGTGCATGGAGAAATAATCGCTCGTTTCATTTGTTCGCTGACCCAAGCATGGAACTAGGGTATCCTGTTCCGGATGTCACAGTTACAGGGCTTAACGGGCAGCTTACTGTGGATCCTTATGATACTTTACGTGCTTTGGAAAAAGTAAGTATAACCGGGCAGGTATTGGATGAAGTGGGGCAGCGAAATGCATCATTCAATGGAGACGTGTCAATCCATGTTTTTGATAGGGAAAATACAATTACAACACTCTCCAATAAGGGGAATACTCCGTTTGTTTATAAAACAAGAAATAGTTTGTTGTATAAGGGGAGAGCGAGTGTAAATAGCGGAAATTTTGAAATTTCTTTTATTGTTCCAAAGGACATGTCCTACAGCTATATGAATGGTAAAATATCTTTGTATGCAAAACAGCCCGGAAACCAGTTCCATGGATATTATAAAGATTTTGTGCTGGGAGGCACTTCTGATTCAGCAAAACTCGATAACCTAGGACCGGAGATAAAAATGTATATGAATAATGAAAACTTTGTCAGTGGGGGAATCACAAATGAAAATCCACTGTTTGTTGCAGAATTATTTGATTCTTCAGGTATAAATACAGTGGGGAATGGTATTGGACATGATTTAATGCTGACAATAAATGATGAAGAGGGAATCAATCTGAATGAATACTATGTTTCTGATTTGAATACATACCAATCAGGGCGTTTGGAATATCAGTTGTCTAATCTTTTGGATGGAACACATACGGCAAAGCTTAAAGTTTGGGATGTGCACAATAATTCTTCCGAGGGGACGATTGATTTTATTGTGGCAAAATCAGAAGAATTATCACTGACACATCTTTTTAACTATCCAAATCCATTTACTACTTTCACATCTTTTTACTTTGAACATAATCAGCCAAATACAAGTTTGGATGTTATTATCCAGATATTTACGATTTCAGGAAAATTAATAAAGACAATCAGGACTGAAGTGTTTTCGGAAGGATATAATGCCCCACCTATAAGCTGGGATGGTTTGGATGATTTTGGGGATAGGATTGGCAGGGGCGTATATGTTTACAGATTAAAGGCGAAAAGTGAAAAAGGAAAGGTGGAAGAAAAACTTGAAAGATTAGTTATTTTGCGGTAAAAAGATATAGTAAAAACTATAAAGTAGCAATTTATTTATATTTCTCTCGTTTTTTAATTTGTGCTTTATAATTTAGTTCATATATAATTAAAATAATTTTCATGCGTTTCAGTTATTTTTTCTTGTCTTTTATTTGTCTATATCATTGTGGTTTGTTGTTGATGGCTCAGGATGATGATTTTGATTATGGAGATAGTCGAATTATTGGTCAGGAAAAAAGTTATAATCCGATCAATACAGCCGTTCCTTTTCTTATGATTGCTCCCGATTCCCGTGCAGCAGGTATGGGTGATGCAGGCGTGGCAACTTCTCCGGATGCCAGTTCAATGCATTGGAATCCCGCCAAATATGCCTTTGTTGAGAATCAGTTTAGTGCGGTTGTCTCATTTACCCCATGGCTTAAAAATCTGGTGGATGATATGTATGTGGGGCATCTTGCAGGATATTACCGTGTTGATAATATGCAGGTTGTTGGATTTTCATTAAAGTATTTTAATCTTGGAAGCATTACTTTTACAGACAACTGGGGAAACAAAATGCGGGATTATAATCCCCATGAATTTTCTTTGGATATAGCTTATGCACGTTTGTTTGGTGACAGAGTATCCGGAAGTGTTGCTTTTCGTTATGTTTATTCGAACCTGACAGGGTCTTATTCCAATACCGGTTCAGATTCTAAGCCGGGACAATCGTATGCAGCAGATGTTTCCCTCTATTATAAGAATGATGAAATTTCGATTTCAGACAAAGATGCTATCTATACTTTTGGCTTGAATGTGTCAAATATTGGAACAAAAATATCATATACTGCTGAAAGAAATGAATTTATTCCAATCAATCTAAGGCTTGGCTCAGGACTTACTTTTTTGTTGGATCGATACAATGAGATAACATTTACCGTTGACCTGAATAAATTACTGGTTCCTACACCACCGGAATACAATGGTGATTCAATCGCTTATGGAATGGATCGAAATGTGGCTGTCCCTGCCGGAATGTTGCAATCATTCTATGATGCTCCGGGAATTGCCCGTGAAGATGGATCAAGAAGTGTATTAAGGGAAGAATTGCAGGAAATCATTTATAGCTTCGGACTTGAATATTGGTATAATAAACAGTTTGCCGTACGTGCAGGATATTTTCATGAACACGAAAGAAAAGGAAACAGAAAATATTTCACAGTAGGTCTGGGGTTAAGGTATAATATTTTGGGATTGGATTTTGCATATTTGGTTCCTACTTATTTTAATAATAATCCTCTTGCCAATACAGTCAGGTTTTCTTTGTCTTTTGATCTGGACCAGTATGCACCATAGAATTTAATATCATTTTCCTTATGAATATCCGTGTTGGTTTCGGTTTTGATGTACATCGCCTGGTTGAAGGTGAAAGCCTTGTGCTTGGCGGAGTAAATATTCCCTATGAAAAAGGAACACTTGCACATTCTGACGGGGATGTTTTAATTCATGCAATATGCGATGCTTTATTAGGGACCGTAAGTGCCGGTGATATAGGTGTTCATTTCCCTGATACCGATCCGACATATAAAAATATTGACAGCAGGAACCTGCTGGAAAAGAGCTATGCTGTCGTTAAAAAGAAGGGATATGAAATTGCCAATATAGACACAACGATTTGCATGCAGAAACCAAAACTGAAACCTCATATTGAAAGCATGAGGAAAACTTTGGCCTCCTTATTGAAATTAGATCTTAGCCGGGTTTCTGTAAAAGCAACAACAACAGAAAAACTTGGTTATGTGGGTCGTGAAGAGGGTGTTTCTGCGTATGCGATTGTCTTAATTTCAAAATAAATAAAAGAAAGTGATCAGGAATCTATATAAGATTTATGATATGCCCCGGCAAGAAGTGCCAATAGTTTACTGAAAGTTTCTAATGCAAGCTCTGTCTGATGTGTTATATTATCCTGCTTTAGTCGCAGAAGCAACAGACTATAAACACCTTGCAGGCAACATTCCACATCATTCATCTCCATCCTGTTGGCTCGCTCTTTATAGGCAATGATATTTGGCTTTGCCAATTGATATTGTTTAATATAATCAAGATGCTGTGGATCGTGAATGAGGTTTGTATGGAGTTTTTGCAGTTCTTCTGTTAAGTCATTCAGAAAATCCAGATGACCTGATTTTAAAATATTTTGGTTTTGCATTTTTTGAATCAGATCCTGATACCACACAATCATCTCTTCTTTGATTTCAGAATCCACATCAAATTTATCAATAACCTTTTTCCTGATTTCAGACATATCAAATCCACTGGCCCGGATGATATCTTCGATCTGGTACATGTAGATAATATATTCGATAATGTTTTTTTTCTTTTTTTCTTGTGCGATGATCATGACAGCTTACTTATTAAAAAATTTATTAATATCCCTTCTTTCTTTTTTTGTTGGCCTTCCTTTTCCCCTTTCAAAAAAGAAAAAAGAATTGCCTGAACGGGAAATTTCTTTTGATTTTTCTTCTTCTGTTGTGATATCATCAAGGTAGGAGGGAACTAATTTAGCGCCAACACGATTTTGAATGATCTCTTTGACAACATAGGAATATATAACGGGAGGTTTTTTGATTTGTATAGTGTCCCCTTTTTTTATAAGGCGACTTGCTTTTACGGCGTTGTTATCTATTGAGACACGTCCTTTTTTGCAAGCTTCAGTAGCCAAACTCCTTGTTTTGAAAATTCGAACGGCCCATAACCATTTGTCTATTCTTGCTTCTTCAAGCATACAGGACTTATGTTTTGTTGTTGTAATAATTCATTGTGCGTTGTACTCCAATAGAAATAAAGCTTTTTATAATGTCAACAGAAGTTTCTGTTTTTTCTTTTATCAGTGGTATTTCATCATTTTCCCATGGAGAAAGAACATAGTCAGATTGTTTGCCTGTGGAGAAATCATTGCCAATGCCAAATCGGAGCCTGGCATAATCAGAGCGACCAAGAATGTTGTTAATGCTGCCTAATCCGTTATGTCCACCATTACTCCCGGAAGCTTTCAATCTTAATTTTCCTACAGGAAGGGCAATATCATCTACAATAATAAGCAAGTTTTCAATGGGAATTTTTTCTTTTTGCATCCAGTAATTGATGGCTTTTCCACTGAGATTCATAAATGTTGTGGGCTTAATAAGGATGACAGGTTTTCCTTTGTAACGATGCCTGCCGACAAAAGCTCTTTTCTCTTCTTCAAATTTGATATTCTCAACAGAAGCCCAATGATCCAGAATGTCGAATCCAATATTGTGGCGTGTATTTGAATATTCAAATCCGATGTTGCCAAGTCCGGCGATCAAATATTTCACTTCACGAGATGTATGTTTTTTAAAAGAGAAAAACACAAACAAATGAATATTAAGAAAAAAGTAGAAATACGTTTTATTTAGAAGCTTCTGCTTCTTCTTTAGAAGCTTCTTCCGTTTCAGCTTGCCCTTCTTTTCCTTCTTCTGTTTTCTCACCTTCTCCGGCTTCACCTTCAGCAACTCCGGCAGCAGATTCAGCCAATGATGCTTCAGCTTCATCAAATATGGCAGCAGCACGTGATGAACTGACAAAAACAACCAGGGTGCTTGGGAGATCGAGTAATTCTATGTTAGGGAAAGAAAGATCCCGAACCATCACACTATCTCCGATTTTAAGTTTTGTGATATCAATTTCAAGGGACTCGGGGATGTCGTTGATTTTTCCTCGCACTTTCAGATATCGACTGGCATGTTTTAATTTTCCTCCGTCTAATACACCAACAGAATTTCCTGTAAGCTTCACAGGAATGCTGACAGAAACAGGTTTTCCTTCGACTATTTCAATTAAGTCTGCATGTATGACTTTATCTGTTACCGGATGAAACTGGAAGGATTGAACAATGGCTTGTTTTTGTGTTTTTCCAAAATCCAGAATGATTAAAAATACTTCATTCGTATAGATGACTTTGCTGAACATGACTTCGTTAACGGAAAAATGAATGTTTTCCTTTCCTCCATAAAGCACACAAGGCACTTTGCCGGCAGTACGTAATTGTTTAGTCTCTGTTTTTCCAATTTTGTTCCTTTGCTCTGCAGCAATTTCAAATGATTTCATGTGTATGTTTTTACAAGTTCAATGTTCTATTCTTCTTGATGATAATGTTATAAAAAAATCGAGGTGCAAATATATAAATTAAACAATAAAATGTGGTGT
>CAYSRH010000053.1:0-8883 GCA_964433245.1 uncultured Bacteroidales bacterium
ATTAATATTGAGACACACACGTAGCTATGATTAAAATGTGTGCCAAATCGAAAGCATGATCGCAAATTTTAAACAGATGCAATATTAATTGTCATTGTTCTCTTGTTTTTCAGCTCCTATGGCATCATAAAATACTTGCTGTATATTGGTACGTATATTTTCATCAATCAATTTTTTATTGTCGGCATTGGGGTGTATCCTGTTGGACAGAAAAATATAGATCAATTGATTTTCAGGGTCTGCCCAGACGATGGTTCCTGTAAATCCGCTGTGACCGAAACTATTTACAGAGGCACTTTTGCATGCAGGTCCATTCCGGGATGTATCGGGTTCTGCCTTGTCAAAACCGATGCCTCTTCGGTTTTCTTCTTCGGCGAAGGGGCTGGATGTAAATAATTCAACGGTTGTCGGCTGAAAATACTGTATCTCTCCGTATTTTCCCTTGTTCAGATAGAGTTGCATAATGACAGCGAGATCCCTGGTGTTGCTGAATAATCCGGCATGTCCGCCAACGCCACTCAGCATGGCTGCTCCAGGATCGTGTACATGACCGTGCAGGAGTTGCTTTCTGAAGTGGATGTCATTTTCTGTAGGAACAATCCGGGAAGGATCTGTTTTTTCAAGAGGATTGAAAAATGTGTTGGTAAGTCCCAGTGATGAAAAGAATCTTTGCTCAACGAGTTCATCTAAGGGTGTTTGGTTTTTGGATTCAATGATTTTTTGCAGGTAATAGTACCCCAGGTCGCTATACTTATATTCTTTTTTTGGCCACAGTTTGGATTCGTGAATGGAATCGTATAAGGCATTTATGTAATGCTTGTTCAGGTACAGGTGTTCTGCTACCTGAATTGAATAAAGCGAGTCGGGAAATGTGCTGAAAACCTCTTTTTTTAGGGTGTAATTTCTGTTGATGTAGAGTCTCCGGTCTAACTTAAAGGGATAATCATCACTCAGCTCACGGCTGAAAAGCTTCTGTTCGGGGAAAAGTAGCTCAAAGGCAGAGCGATAGAACGGTATCCACGGCCAGAGCTGTGCCTGGTGGGTCAGCATTTCCTTTCCAGTGATCAGTTCTTTGTTCGTTCCTTTAAGATCAGGGAGGTAATGCGACAGAGGTTGGTTCAGCTGAAAGAGTCCCATGTCAAAGAGCCGCATTGTTTCAGGGATTGTTGCAGCGATTTTTGTGATGGAAGCAATGTCGTATAAATGGTCATTTGTCACAGCTTCTTTCTCTCTGTAAGTCAGATTACCAAATGCACGTTGATAGAAGACAAATCCATCCTTTGCTGCCAGTATCTGGCATCCCGGAGTTGCCTGCATATCGATTGCCCGGCGGGCTATGCTGTCGGCTTTGAGCAGGTAGCGGCTGTTAATACCCAATTCTTCCGGCATTACATATCCGATTCGTGTCTTCTTTGTTTTTATACCACTTCCTTCTTTAAAAAAACGGTTACTGACGGGCAGGCTCCCCATGACCGGAATACCTCCGAAAATTGCCTGAGCAGCCAGTTCCTGTGTATAGGGATTGTCTTCGTAAGCAATGAGTAATGCAGACAGATTTTTTACTTCATCGAAAAAATTCAGACTGTAAGGATTGGCAAAGTGGCAAAGTATGGTGTTGTTTTGTTTCGCCAGTTCCTGGGTAAAGATTACAGACTGGTGTGTAACACCATAGTTATTGTGCGGAAAACGGCTGGTGTTGTGTATGCCCAAAATGACAAGGTCGTAGTCAGTCAACTGATCTTGTAAGCTTATAAAATCTCCCAAAGAGGCATCTTTTTTTATCTGGAAGTGGTCAATATTTGTATAGAGGCTCAGGTATAATTGAAATGTATTCATATGGCTTGCCCCAATTGCAACCGAAGCAATCTTCTTATTCTGTAATTCCCGGATGGGAATGCATTGCTCTTTGTTTTGCAACAATGTAATACTTTGGGCATATATCTTTCTTGCCAATGCAATGTCTTTGTCTTTGTTCAGCTTCCCGGGAATATTCTCCATGTTCAATGTGTCCGGTGTATGGAGACCTGCATTGTATTTTGCTGTCAGTATTTTCCTGACACTTTTGTCAATATGCTCCATGAGTGCCGGATTTTCCTTTACTGCTTTTTTTATCGCACGAAGAGCCTTTCCTACATCATCCGGCATCAGGAGTACATCATTGCCGGCTTCAAGGGCAAGTACTTCCAACTCGCCGGGTGAATAGTAATTGCTTACGCCTTTCATATTCAGAGCATCGGTATAGATCAGCCCCCGGTATTGCAGACTGTCTTTTAACATGTCAGTAACAATGTGTGGAGAAAGTGTGGATGCCTGGTTTTTTGTAGGATCCAGAGAAGGGATGTGGAGGTGGGCGATCATGATCCCATCGACATTTTCTTCGATCATTTTTTGGAAGGGATATATTTCGGTTTCCCATATTGCTTCCCGGGGTTTTTTAATTACAGGAAGTGTGTAGTGAGAATCACTATCGGTATCTCCGTGTCCGGGAAAGTGCTTGGCAGTTGCCATGATGCCTGCTTCGTGCAAACCTTCCATATAAGCGATGCCTTTGTTGGCGACCCTTTCTTTGTTTTCGCCAAAGGAACGGAAGTTGATCACCGGATTGCCGGGATTGTTGTTGATGTCCACAACAGGAGCAAAGTTGATGTGTACGCCTGTTGCTTTGAGTTGATGCCCGATGGATTCCCCCATTTCTTTGATAAGACTGTCATTTTCCAATGCCCCCAATGTCATTTGAAAAGGAAATTGAAGCGCACTGTCCAATCGCATGTCAACGCCCCATTCAGCATCAAGTGCTATCAGAAATGGCGTTCTTGTCTCTTGCTGCAGTGTGTTGATTATTTTTGCCTGTCTTGTTGGCTTGCCTTGCAGAAACACGATGCCACCCACATGATACTTCAATGCCTCCCTGATCAGGTTTTTTTCGTATTTTTCGTCACGGTTGGCATAGGCTGCAATCATCATTAACTGACATATTTTTTCGTCTTCGTTCAGAGAGACAAATACAGAATCTACCCATTTCTCAGAGGTCTTTGCATGAACAGCCAAAGTAGAAATAAGTAGAGTAAATAATAGTGGTATTATTTTTGTCATTGGATTACAATTATTTTTTTATCAGAACGTGAAATTAGCAATTTCCTGTGATTTTTAGTACAAGGTGAACAATTATTGCTTTAATTTGTAATAGTAATTTACCAAAACTAAATTCTTATGAAGTCATTATTTATACATTTTTTACTGTTGTTTTTTGCAACTTTTATTTTACATGCAGAGGAAACCCGCTTGTTACGTTTCCCCGCAATTCATGGAGATCAGGTAGCTTTTTCTTATGCCGGGGATATTTATCTTGTGGATGTTGACGGAGGGATGGCCCGAAAAATAACCAGTGATGACGGATATGAAATATTTCCCTGTTTTTCCCCGGACGGAAAATGGCTTGCTTTTACTGCCCGGTATGATGGAAATACAGAAGTTTATCTTGTCCCTTCCGAAGGGGGGCAGCCACGCAGACTTACCTATACACCAACCCTCAGCCGTGATGACATGGGCGACAGGATGGGACCGAACAACATTGTCATGGGTTGGTCTCCGGATGGGAAACGTGTCCAGTTTCGTTCCCGCATGCGGTCTTTTAATGCATTTGTCGGGCAACTGTTCGAAGTAGATATTGAAACGCTGCAATTAACAGCAGTGCCATTGGCTGAATCGGGTTTTGCATCGTATCGTGCAGACGGGAAACAACTCGCTTTTAATCGTGTTTTTCGCGAATTCCGCACATGGAAATATTACCAGGGGGGCATGGCTGATGATATCTGGGTATTTGATCTTGAATCGAAGGATGTTACAAACATTACAGATAATCCGCACCAGGACATAATTCCTATGTGGTGGCAGGATAAAATATTTTTTATCAGTGACAAGGACAGAACCATGAACTTATTTGTTTATGATATAAAAAGAAAAGAAGTCAGCAAAGTATCTGATTTTGAGGATTATGACATCAAGTTTCCATCAATCGGAGGGGATGATATCGTTTTTGAAAAGGGAGGGTTTATTTACCGGTATCATATTCCTGAAAATAAATTTTCCAAAATAGATGTTCGTGTTTCCAATGATTTAGTCTCTGCCCGCAAGAAGTACAAGGAAGTAAGTGATGATATTCGTGAAGCAGGTGTAAGTCCGGATGGCAGCCGGGTCTTATTTACTGCGAGGGGAGATCTATATACGGTGCCACGATCCGAGGGAATTACCTATGCCCTGACTTGGACGTCCGGAGTGCATGAACGTGCAGCAACATATTCACCCACAGGAGACTATATTGCTTATCTTTCTGATGAGAGCGGAGAATATCAGGTATATTTGCAAAAGCCTGACGGGAGTTCATCTCCAAAAAAGCTGACGAGTGATCTGGTTACCTACATTTATGATCTCAAATGGTCGCCGGATGGCAAAAAAATATTGTTTAATTGTCGTGATTTAAAGTTACGTATGATAGATGTTGCATCCGGAAGTATTCAGGAAGTAGCAAAGGGACAATATGGAGAGATAGGTGATTTTGCATGGTCTCCGGACAGCCGTTGGGTGGTATATGCAAACTATATAAACCGTAAAGTCAGGGGAATTTACCTGTATGATGTGGAAAAACAGGCTTCACACCTTATATCCGACCCCTTGTTTGATGCGTCTTCGCCTGTGTTTTCTTCGGACAAACAATATTTGTTGTATATATCCCGCAGAAATTTTACTCCGAGTTACAGCAATCTGGAATGGAGTTTTGCAAATTTTAATATGAACAAGATATATCTGGTGCCATTGGAAAAGAGCACTCCGTCACCTTTTTTAATTCGTAATGATGGAGTTGATGAGCAAACAGAAGCGGAAGAAGAAGAAAAAAACTTTGGCATTGATATTGAAGGCATGTCGCAACGTGTTATTGAAGTTCCTGTAGAGGCATCCAACTACCGTAATTTATATTGTATTGATAATAAGATATATTATTATCGATCATCAAGTTTTGGTGGCAGGCACGAGGCTTTGTTGTTTGATCTAAATAAAAAAGAGGAAATATCTTTGGGGCAGGGGTTGTTTTTTACGATTTCAGCAGATAATAAACAAACGCTTGTGAGGAAAGATGGTGAGTGGGGGGTGATTCCGCTACCTTCAGGTGAAGTGCGATTAGATAAGCCAATGGATCTTTCCGGCATGTGGCAATGGATAGATCATTCATCCGAATGGACACAGATATTTGATGAAGCCTGGCGGCAAATGAGGGATTTTTTCTATGTGGAAAATATGCATGGTGTTGACTGGGATTCTGTATATGAAAAATATGCAGTGATGCTTCCTCATGTTAAGCATCGCTATGATTTGAACTATGTCCTTGGAGAAATGCTCGGGGAGCTGAATTGCAGCCATACGTATATTAATACACCGTCATCCACAGGAAAAGAAAAAGTTTATTCAGGAAGGCTTGGTGCAGAGTTGGAGCGCGACCTTGAAAGTGGTTATGTGCGAATTGAGCGGATATTGCGGGGTTTGTCGTGGGATAGTAAATATCGTTCGCCTTTGCAGGATGTTGGAGTAGATGTTTCGGAAGGTGAATATATTCTTGCTGTTGATGGGATTGATCTCAATGAAGTAACAGATATTACCTTGCTCCTGCATGATAAACCCAACAGGTATGTAGAGCTTACAATAAATGATAAACCCGAACACAAAGGGTCGCGAAAAGTATTGGTAAAGACAATTGAACAGGAAAATAATTTATATTATCTGGAATGGGTCCTGGGCAATATGGAAGCAGTCGAAGAATCTACAGACGGACAAGTGGGTTATGTGTATATTCCGGATATGATGTCTGCAGGATTAACTGAATTTACGCGATATTTTTATGCGCAGCTTGATAAAAAAGGATTGATCATTGATGCACGGGGCAATGGGGGAGGTAATGTTTCTCCGATGTTGATAGAACGCTTACGCCGGCAGGTGATTCATGCCAGGTCTCGCAGGGGAGTGGATATCCCAAGAAAATCTCCCGAAGAGACTTTTACAGGTCCTGTGGTTTTGTTGGTGGACAAGTACACAGCTTCAGACGGAGACCTTTTTGCAGATGCTTTTAAGCGGAATGATATTGGAGAAGTTATTGGAACAAAAACGTGGGGAGGGGTCATTGGAATCAGCGGTTCTTTGCCTTTTATTGACGGAACAGATTTACGTAAGCCGGAATTTGCAACCTACAGTCCGGATACATCGGAGTGGATCATTGAAGGTGTTGGTGTTGCACCGGACATTTATGTTGACAATGATCCCCACAAAGCTTTCCTTGGCGAGGATGCCCAGTTAGAGAAAGCAATTGAGTTAATCAAAGAGAAACTGGATGAATATGAAGGATTGCCACCTGTTCCCGATCCTCCGGTAAAAATAAACTAAAGATTTACACAAATAGGGCTATGAGGGAACAAAGAACAGCGACTGATTGAAATCAGCGAAATTTTTAAAAACCATGCAGAATACTTGCACAAGGCAAAAAGATAATATATATTTGCAGTTGCGAAACGGATAAAACATATTTATAAGATATATCGCGGGGTGGAGCAGTTGGTAGCTCGTTGGGCTCATAACCCAAAGGTCGTTGGTTCGAATCCATCCCCCGCTACAAAAAAAGAGACTGTCTAAAAAACAGTCTCTTTTTTTTTACCCTTATTTACCACCCCGCAATATAATATTATAACTCCTTGGGAATTGTTTCCCTCGTTTTTCGACTGCAAATAATAGCCTTTCTTTTATTCTAATGCAAGCAATAACCGAAAAAAATAAAAACAAAATTCATGACGAATTCATAAGGATAGAAAAAATATTTAATGTAGGTTTGTGTAATAGCTATAACGTAGTGTATGAAATGAGTGTATCTAATAAAAAAAATAAAAAAAAGAAAGGATTTCTCGCAAAATTGCGGGACAAATATCGCTTATTCATTTACAACGATACAACTTTTGAGGAGGTATTGCAATTTCGCCTTTCCAGACTTTATGTTTTTTCTTTTGTGGGATTTTCGCTTCTTTTTTTAATCGTTGCAATAACTTTATTGATTGTTTTTACGCCATTAAAGGAATTTATTCCGGGATATCCTGACGGGCAGATGCAAAGAATGATTGTTAGTAATGCGCTTCAGCTCGATTCTTTACAGAAGGAAATTCGTTTAAAAGATGAATATCTGGAGAATATAAATACGATTATTTCGGGAGGGGTCCCCAGAAATTTTAATGAGATAAGTGAGACAAAGGAAAATCAGGAGATTGTTGTTTTTTCAAGAACGCGTGAGGATTCAATTTTAAGGGAGATGGTTGAAAGGGAGGAACGTTTCAATATATCAGATGAAAAAACAGAAAGGCAGAGCGTACGTTTGCGTAATGTCCATTTTTTCATTCCTTTAAAAGGGGTTATTTCCAACACCTTTAATCCGGAGGTGGGACATTTTGGTGTGGATATTGTATCTGCGCCTGATGAAGTTGTAAAATCGGCAATGGATGGAGTTGTTATTTTTGCAGGGTGGACTTTAAAATCCGGATGGACACTTCATATTCAACATCAGAACAATTTGCTTACAGTATATAAGCATAACAATTCTTTGTTGAAAAAGCAGGGGGACCAGGTTTTGGTCGGGGAGGTCATAGCTATTGTTGGAAATTCAGGGGAGCTTTCGACAGGTCCGCATTTACATTTTGAGATATGGCATGATGGAAAACCAATTGACCCGGAAGCTTATTTGATGTTTTAATTTTTTGATTTATTGTTAATTATGGAGAAAAGAGGAGTTGCTATACTGGGATCAACAGGATCTATAGGAACACAGGCTTTGGAAGTTATTAAGGCACACCCTGAACTTTTTTCTGTTGAAGTATTGGTGGCGAATAACAATATAGAATTATTGGCTGAACAGGTTAAGATTTTTCAACCCAATGTTGTTGTTATTGCGAATGAGTCTTTTTACCCTCAGTTATCTGAGATGCTCAGGGACGAGCCTGTTAAGGTATTTGCAGGTGCAGAATCTATAGAGCAGGTAGTAGAAATGAAAAGTATTCAGATTGTCTTAACGGCAATGGTTGGTTACGCAGGATTGATTCCTACCATTCGTGCAATAGAAGCAGGAAAGCATATAGCACTTGCCAATAAAGAAACACTTGTCGTAGCCGGAGAGTTAATTACCCGTAAAGCAGCAGAGAAAGGGGTTAATATTCTTCCTGTGGACAGTGAGCACTCCGCAATTTTTCAATGTTTGGCAGGAGAATATGGAAATGCAATAGAAAAAATATATCTGACAGCTTCCGGAGGTCCTTTCCTGGGGAAAAGTCGAAGTTTTTTAACATCGGTAACCAAGGAACAGGCACTAAAACATCCAAACTGGGAAATGGGGCAAAAAATCACGATTGATTCTGCAACATTGATGAATAAAGGATTGGAAGTGATTGAGGCCCGATGGCTTTTTGGATTAAAACCGGAGCAGATAGATGTTATTATTCATCCGCAGTCGGTCATTCATTCAATTGTGCAGTTTGAAGATGGTTCCATGAAAGCACAGATGGGTCTTCCTGATATGAAACTGCCAATTCAGTATGCGCTGGGTTATCCCTTTCGGATAAAATCAGATTTCCCCAGATTCAATTTTTTGGATTATCCACAGTTAAGTTTTGAAAAACCTGATCTGTCTCTTTTTAGAAATCTATCGCTCGCCTATGAAGCAATGAGAAAGGGAGGTAATATGCCTTGTGTGCTTAATGCGGCGAATGAAGTTGCTGTTGAGGCTTTTCTGAAGGATAAAATTCCTTTTTTGCAAATGCCTGAACTTATTGAAAAGGTAATGCAATTGGTTGATTTTATCAGGGG
>CAYSRH010000054.1:0-8848 GCA_964433245.1 uncultured Bacteroidales bacterium
TCAAATTGGCACCTGGACAGCCATTCAGCAAATTGCACCTGCCATCATCGTACCTTTGCTCATGATTGTAATGCTGACCAGATTCTTTGGGAAGAAGAGGAGTATCAGGGAGGGACTGAAAATATGGCCCTATGCTATATTTGCGGCTTTTTGTTTTATTGTACCCTACATTATGGTAGCTGTGTTACTTGGGCCTGAGTTTCCTAGTATTTTCGGTGGATTAATAGGTCTGCTGATTATTATACCTGCCACTAAAGCAGGATTTCTGGTGCCCAAAAACAGCTGGGAATTTCCTGATAAAGAAAATTGGGATGCTTCATGGATAGGCTCCATCGAACCGGATAATAGTATAAATGATAAGCGAATGCCACTTTGGAGGGCTTGGCTACCTTATATAGGGATCGCCATTTTGCTGGTTGCCACCCGCATCAATGCACTACCTTTTAATGCCTGGCTCAGATCAATTAATTTTGGGACAACCAATTTATTTAACACCAGTATTTCAACTAATTTTGCTCCACTCTATAATCCGGGTATCCTTCCTTTTATATTCATTGCTTTATTGTGCATTCCTGCATATGGTATGAAGAAAAAGCAGGTTAAGCTGGCCTGGTCGGAGGTATTTAGAAGAATCAAAGGACCTGCTATTGCATTGATTTTCGCCGTACCAATGGTTCGATTGATGATGCAATCGGGTAATAATCCCGAGGAATGGGTCAGCATGCCTCTTGCCATGGCCCGGTCAATGTCGGATATTTTTAAGGGGGCATGGCCCCTGGTTAGTCCTTTCGTTGGTGTCCTGGGAACATTCATTACAGGTTCAAATTCTGTTTCAAATATGCTTTTTACTTTGTTCCAGTATTCTGTTGCTGAACAAACAGAAATATCAAGAATTATAGTTGTTAGCTTGCAAAATGTGGGAGGTGCCCTGGGCAATATGGTTGGGGTTCACAATATTATCGCTGCATGCGCAACAGTTGGATTAACAGGTGTGGAAGGAGTATTGTTAAAGCGAAATGCAATACCTGCAATAATTCTTTCATTGGTGGCAGGAATCGTGGGATTGGTTCTGGCCTACCTGGTTGTCCCGGGTTTGTTTTGATGGAAAGGATATCGTGAAAAATCTTTCTTATCTGGGTAATTTACACCTCATTATTTAGATTTGGTTGTGTCTCAACAAAAGCCAAACTGATATCTCAAGACAGCAACCGGATTTTTCTGAAGATTGACACGGGATGTCTGAATAGATTGAGGTCTGTTGTGTTTTCATTCTTTGAATGTCATGTATTTTATTGAATATTTTTTCGATTGTTGGGTAGCTGAAGGTGATTGGCATAATATTTTCTGGTAATAGCATTGGTATTTTTAGCTTATTAACATGCCTGTACACAACAAAGAAATAGCAGACATCCTGAACGAAACAGCCGACTATCTCGAAATAAAAGGCAAAAATGAGTTTCGAATCAATGCATACCGCAATGCAGCGAGAACGATACTTGGCTTAACCAAAAGTATTTCTCAGATGGCCGAAGACGAAAAAGATATTCGTTCCCTGCCGGATGTTGGAGAGAGTATGGCTAAGAAAATAAAGGAGATAGCCCGTACAGGTCACCTGAAGCAGTTAGACAAATTAAAAAAGCAGATTCCCTCTTCGCTTACGGATATTATGAAACTCGAACAAATGGGTCCCAGGCGTACCAAAATTCTCTATGAAGAGCTGAACATTGAATCTATAGATGATTTGCAAAAAGCGGCGGAGCAGGGAGAAGTTGAAGAATTGGAAGGATTTGGAAAAAAAACGACCCAAAACATTCTCAAGGAAGTAAAACAGTTTTCCAAAAAAGGGGGATCCCAGAGAGTCAAGCTACATGAGGCCGGAGAGATGATCCAACCCATGCTGAATTACCTGGAAGCAGAGATGGAAAATATTACACTGACCGGCAGTTACCGCAGGATGAAAGAGACGGTGGGTGATATTGATATAGTTTGCACCGGCAAAGATCCGGAGAAGGCCATGCAATATTTTGTCGATTATGATGAAGTACAGGAAATTCTGTCACATGGAGAAACAAAATCATCGGTGAGATTACGCACCAACCTCCAGGTAGACATCCGTATTGTGAAGAAAAAGTCATTCGGGGCAGCTAAAATGTATTTCACAGGATCCAAAGCACATACGGTAGCCCTAAGAAAGATGGCAAAAGAGCAAGGATATAAGATTAACGAATATGGTATTTACAAGGGTAAAAAAAGAATAGCCGGAAAAACAGAAGGGGAGATGTACGAAAAGCTTGGACTTTCCTATATTGAACCAGAACTGAGGGAAAACCTGGGTGAAATTGAAGCAGCGAAAGAAGATAAGCTTCCCGAATTGATTACTATTAAAGACATTAAAGGCGATCTCCATACACATACCAAAGCAACGGATGGAAAACACTCATTAAAAGAGATGGCTGAAGCCGCGACTGATAAAGGCTATACATATTATGCCATCACCGAGCATTCTAAAAAAGTTGCCATGGCCGATGGACTGAACGAAAAGGATCTTGAAAAACAGATAGAAGAAATTGATGAATTGAACAAAAAAATGAAGAACCTAAAAATTATTAAAGGGATTGAAGTGGATATCCTTGAAGATGGTTCGCTTGATTTGCCGGACAGTATTTTAAAAGAGCTTGAGCTTGTCATAGGTTCGGTACATTATAACATGAATCTTTCAAAAAAGAAGCAAACGCGCAGGATATGTAAAGCCATGGAAAACCCGTATTTTAACATCCTGGGGCATCCCACAGGACGTATGATCAACAAAAGAAGTGAGTATGATCTGAATATGAAGGAGATTATGAAGGAAGCCGTAAGCAATGGATGTTTTCTTGAAATAAACAGCAACCCTGACCGGATTGATCTGAAAGACAAATACGTCAGGCAAGCCAGGGAGACGGGGCTTAAATTGGCTATCACAACAGATGCCCATTCCATTGATAACCTTGATTACATAAAATATGGTGTGGGCCAGGCACGTAGGGGTTGGATGGGTAAAGATGATATCATTAATACCCGAAATTGGAAAGATCTCAAAAAACTGCTAAAAAGAGATTAAAATACCTTAACGACAACAGGGATTTCCTCAACGAGAGGGTTATCAATGGTTTTCAGCGCGACTGCCATGGGGATTTGAATGCCACCAATATCTTTTTGTATGACGATCCCGTGATCTTTGATTGTATTGAATTCAGTGAAGAATTTCGCCTCATTGACGTATTGAGTGAAATTGCTTTCTTATGTGTTGATCTCGATTTCTATGACCATGAAAAGGCTGGTGATTTTTTCTACAGGAACTACTTGCAATTCGCTGGAATGAAGGAGGATGAAAACGACCATAAACTCTTTAATTTTTACAAAAGCTACCGGGCCAATATTAGGGCAAAAGTTACCATTCTAAGCATCAAGAAAAGAACAGATAACGAAAAGAAAATTAGGCATATAAAGAAATACATAGATTTAATGAATAATTACTGCAACCATTTTTAATACACAGAAAACATGCATCATCAAGTGTGTATGTTTTATACCAAAGGTGGGAAAAGGATTACCCACTTCAGGGCGTCTTATGATTCCTCTTTTTTCTTAAATTTAGTCTTGGCCAGTAAAAGATTGATGATGATAACGAACATGGTAATCCCAACAGCAAGAATATAATATTTTAAAGCCACAGATATACCAATTCCTGCTGAAAATAAGATTGTAGCGGATGAAGTAAGATATTTCAACTCTTCTTCTTTTCTGTCGTAAAACACCATACCTGCGCCAATAAAGCTTATGCCCAGGATAATAGCCTGGATAATCCGTATGGGATCAGCTGCGATGTGGGATCCTAATCCAAGGTCTATAAAATGTATTACTAAACTTTTTCCCAATAATACAAAAAGACATACAGCTCCACCTACGATCATATTGGTACGAACACCTGCAGGTTTATTAATTCTGCCTCGTTCATAACCAATGATACCTGTTAATACAGAAGCGATAACTACATGCAATAAATAAACAAGTTCTTTTTCAATTTCAATCATATTCCTGATCGTTTTTATAACGAGAAGGGTACAAAAGTTGTACCTATTTTTAAAACTGAAATCTTAAAAATTCATATTGGGTCATGGGTGCTCTTATCAGTCTTATTATCATTGTATTTTTATCTGTTACCATTACTAAAATTGGGGCGCAATCGCTAATGAAAACAGGTCTGGCGAAGGATGTGGCAAAGTTTCAGGCGCGATCTGCATTCACCGGCGTAGGTTACACCACCAAGGAGTCGGAAAAGATAATAGGTCATCCTGTACGACGAAAAATAGTGATGACTTTAATGCTGATTGGAAATATTGGTATTGTTTCAGCGATAGCTTCACTAATGCTAACCTTTATTGATGGAGAACAAGAGGCCACCGGAAAGCTGTTAAAAGTAGGAATTATCTTATTTGTAATTCTGGCTTTTTGGGGCTTATCAAAAAGCAGGTGGCTTGATAAAAAAATGGTAAAGTTAATTGACATAGCATTGAAAAAATTCACCAATTTACATAGTCAGGATTATGTTGCCCTATTAAAACTTCAGAAGGAATATGAGGTAACCGTCATTACGGTAAAAGAAAATGACTGGCTGGCAAATAAAAAACTCTCCGAACTTCAACTTACAGAGGAGGGTATTAACCTTATTGGTGTTGAGCGAGAGGATGGTACTTACCTGGGAACTCCCGATGGAGAAACAGAATTGAAACCTGGTGACCAGCTAACAATTTATGGAAAAGAAGAAAATCTTAGAAATTTAGAACAGCGCAAGCATAATTATAAGGGTGAAACCGAGCACCAGGAAGCCAAAGAGAACCATAAAAAGAACAAGACAGAACAAAAGGAAAAAGACAATAGCAACTTATGAGCAAAAATCCATTTATGAAAACTCCTTTTCCGGAGATGAAAGATGCGGATGATTTAAATGAGAAGCAGGCCCGCCATGAAATAGAGCAATTGCGACAAGCTATAAATCACCATAATTATCAATACTACATTGAGAATGATCCGAATATTTCAGACCATAAATATGATGAACTTTTTCAACGTTTGCTTACGCTGGAAAAGAAGTTTCCTAAGTATAAATCCGATGTATCTCCAACCCGGAAAATAGGTGCTGCTCCTGTTGATTCACTTAAAAAGAGAAAACATAAGGCACCTATGCTCAGTCTCAACTCCTCTTCCAAAGAAAAAGAGGTGGATGATTTCATTGCATCAGTTCGGGAAAAAGCAAAAGGAAATAAAACTGAGTTTTTTTTGGAGCCAAAGTTTGACGGTCTTTCTGTGGAGGTTGTTTACGAGAAAGGTGTTTTTAGTTATGCGGCAACCCGTGGTGATGGTCAGGAAGGAGAGGATATTTCAGAAAATGTAAAAACAATACGCTCACTCCCTTTAGAGCTCCAGACTGATAAAAGTCTTCCCAAAGAACTATCTGTAAGGGGTGAAATATTCCTGCATAAAGAAGATTTTCAGCAGCTCAATAAAAAACGCGTTGAAAAGAACGAACAGGCATTTGCCAATGCGCGTAATGCTGCATCAGGAGTGGTAAGACAGCTTGATTCTGGAAAAGTCGCAGATATACCACTCGATATTTTCTTTTATGAAATTATTCACAGCAATAACGATGCATCTGATTTTGAGAGCCAGCAGGAATTGCGGCAACAATTAAATAAATGGGGTCTTAAAACAAACGATCAATCTAAAAAATGTTCAACCAGCAAAATAGTAAAGGACTTTTATAAACAGCTTCAAAATAAAAGAGAGGAACTTACTTATGAAATAGATGGCATGGTGATTAAGCTCAATCAGAGAAGACTTCGCAGCGATTTTGGCAGTCGTGACCGCAGTCCGCGATGGGCTTTTGCCTGGAAATTTGAGCCCCAAAAAGAAGTTACTACCCTCGTCGATATCACTGTGCAGGTGGGACGCACGGGAATCCTAACTCCTGTAGCTTTGCTTGAGCCTGTAGAAGTAGGAGGTGTAACCATAAGCAGAGCTACCTTGCACAACGAAAATGAAGTAAAAAAGAAAGATGTTCGTCCGGGCGATACTGTGAAAATAATGCGTGCCGGCGATGTAATACCCGAAATTGCAGAACGGGTGAAATCGGCAGGAAAGAAAAGGAAAAAGGCTTTTAAGATGCCCAAAAAATGCCCCGTTTGCAACACTCATGTGGTTCGTGAAGGAGCTTATACCGTCTGTCCGGCAGGTTTGTCATGTGAAGCACAGTTGAAGGGTAGCCTAAGTCATTTTTCATCACGCAGTGCTATGAATATTGACAACCTGGGAGAAAAAGTTGTTGCACAACTTGTTGACCAACAACTTATCAAAAATATTCCGGACCTGTTTAGGCTAAAACCTTCCGACATTGAAAAGCTGGATGGTTTTGCCAAAAAATCTTCTAAAAAGCTCTATCATTCGATTCAAAAATCACAAAAACCAGCACTGCATCAGTTTATATATGCACTGGGTATAAGACATGTGGGAAAACATGTGGCACGTTTGCTGGCCCGGCATTACAAAACATTGGATGCTCTTTCTGATGCCACTGAAAAGCAATTAAATGAAATACCGGAAATAGGGCCGGAAATAGCAGAAAGCGTAGCTCATTTTTTCGATAGCGAAGATAATATGACTATGATCGGCAAACTTAAAAAGACAGGATTCGAAATACAAGAGCATGAATCTTCGCAAACGGATAAACTGAAAGATAAAACCTTTGTAATTACAGGTGAGCTGGATGCATTTACGCGTGATGAAGCCAAGGAAAAAATTGAATCCATGGGAGGGCGCGCTACCTCATCGGTAAGTGACAATACCGACTACCTTGTTGTTGGAGAAGGTCCTGGAAGCAAGCTCGATGAAGCCAAAAAAAGGAAGGTGAAACGAATCAACGAGACAGAATTTAAAAAATTAATTTCTTAAACAGCCAACTGATATGAAAGATGACTATGGACAACTTATAAGTTCGCTTACACAGGTAAATGATAAAAAAATTGTAATGCTGGTACTCGATGGATTGGGTGATACTGATAACAATGGGAAAGGTACAGCTCTGCAGATGGCCCGCACGCCCAATATGGATAAGCTTGCTCAAAAGGCAGTCATGGGGTTGGCACATCCGGTTTTTCCGGGCATCACTCCAGGCAGTGGCCCCGGACACTTGGGCTTATTTGGATATGACCCGGTCATTTATCAGATTGGAAGGGGTGTGTTGAGTGCTCTGGGGCTTGAATTTAACTTGCGTAAGGGAGATGTGGCAGCACGACTGAATTTCTGCACCCTAAATGACAAAGGAGAAGTTGAAGACCGCAGAGCCGGAAGAATTTCTTCGGAAAAAAACCAGGAATTGATAGAAAAGATAAAGAAAAACCTTGAGTCTAAAAATAATGTGGAGCTGTTTTTCGAAACAGAATCAGAACACCGGGCGCTGATGGTGCTCAGAGGAGAAGATCTGGATGACAAGGTAGGGGACACCGATCCGCAGCAAACCGGCGAAAATGGCGATATCAAAGAAAAAATCAATGCCATTGAGGCCTTTGATAATGCCTTGCCTGGATTGGTGGAATATAACCCAGATGTATTGATTATTACAGGAGATCATTCCACACCTGCTCCTCTTGGCGCTCACAGCTGGCATCCTGTACCTGTTTTGCTTAAAGCACCCGGCCTGCGTGGTCCTTTCCTGAAGAGCTTTGATGAAATAACAGCGCTTAACGGAGAGCTGGGTACAATATTCTCAAAGGAAATCATGACCCTGGCCATGGCCCATGCAGGTAAACTGGCAAAGTTTGGTGCATAGAAGCAATTTAGCGCCTGAAATTTTCACCTGGGGTATTTATTTAAAGAGCCACACATACCTGATATTACTGCTGATCCTCACCTCGTGTCATAGGTACAAAACGCACATAAATTAAATCATGTTCCTTAAAATCATTCTCTCCAGTCTTTTCAATCAATGTGAGTTTTTGATATGTATTGCTGACCGGAGCCAAAATTTTCCCTCCGATTTTTAACTGATTTTTTAATTGATCAGGGATTGTTGAAGTAGCAGCTGTAAGCATAATTTTGTCAAAAGGTGCTTTTTCGGCCCAACCTTGATACCCATCTCCATGTTTTACTGTTACATTTTTTATCCCGGCCTCCTCTAGATTTATTTGAGCCAAATCTGCCAACCATTCTATAACTTCCACGCTATATACATGGGATGAAAGATAGGCAAGAATCGCAGCATTGTAACCACAACCACTACCCACCTCCAAAACCTTTTCATTCAGTTGCGGATTAAGTATTTGAGCCATATAAGCTACAATATAAGGTTGACTAATGGTTTGCTCATGACCGATCGGAAGTGGGGTGTCGTCATATGCATTATGCTTAAACTCTTCGGGAGCAAAAATTTCTCTTTCTACTTTCCTCATAGCCTGCAATACTCTCTCATTATCAATATCGCGCCCCTTCAGGTCTTGTTCTATCATTTTATCTTTTCCGTTCATAATCGACTACCTTCTTTTTTATATGGCAAAATATGATAACGGTCTTTTTGTTTTGCAAAACACAAAGACCGTTTGATAATCAAGTAAAAATCTGAAAAAAATTACAGTGAATTAATCTCCTTAATAAGAGACTCTCTGGATTGACCTGTTTTTTTCTGTAGCTTGCCCAACAACTCCTCTGTTTCACCTTCTGAGTAAGTAAGTTCATCATCAGTTAATTCGGCATACTTTTTTTTAAGTTTTCCTTTAATTTGATTCCAGTTTCCTTTAATTTCTAATTTGTCCATAAT
>CAYSRH010000055.1:0-8782 GCA_964433245.1 uncultured Bacteroidales bacterium
TCTTTATTTTATGATATAGCACCTTCCTTATATCAGGAATCGTATGATAATACCGGATTGTTAATAGGCGATCCGAAAAATGATATTTCTGCAACGCTGATCACATTAGACGTAACAGAAGATGTTGTGAATGAAGCGATTGAGAAGAAATGCAATGTGATCCTTGCCCACCATCCATTGATATTTTCAGGAGTAAAAAAGATCACGCCTGTGTCTGATAGCGGGCGGACGATCATCAAAGCCATCCGCAATGATATTGCGGTCATAGCAATGCACACAAACATAGACAATGTCTATCAGGGAGTGAGTTGTAGAATGGCAGAAAAATTGAATTTAAAAAAAATCCGTGTTTTATCTCCCCGGCGTGATATACTTTATAAACTGGCAGTCTTTTGTCCAAAAAAAGAAGCAGCAGAGGTTCGGAATGCCCTGTTTGCGGCAGGAGCAGGAAGGTTGGGGGATTATGACGGCTGTAGTTTTAATATACAGGGCACAGGAACATTCAGGGCAGGGGAAGAGGCGAATCCTTATGTGGGTGAGATCGGTGAGCTGCATGAAGAAAAAGAGGTAAAGATTGAGGTGATCCTGCCGGGACACTTGAAAAATCTTGTGATAAAATCAATGATCGAAGCACATCCGTATGAAGAAGTTGCCTATGATATTCTTGCTTTGGACAATGAAAGTGCAGAAACAGGCAGCGGTGCTTATGGAGTATTTGATAAAGCCAGAGATTTTGATGAGGTATTGTCAATCGTAAAAAAAGCGTTTGACGTGAAAATGGTGAAGCATACACAACCACATAAGAAAATAAAAAGAGTTGCTGTGTGTGGTGGAAGCGGAAGCCATCTTTTACAGACAGCTAAGGCAGTAAAGGCTGACCTTTTTATCTCTGCGGATTTCTCTTACCATAAGTTTTTTGAGGCTGAAAATTCCATCGTGGTAATGGATATTGGTCATTTTGAAAGTGAACAATGTGTCAAAGAACTTTTTTATGAAATATTGTCAGAAAAAAAATGTAATTTTGCAATTCATTTTTCAGAAGTAAATACAAATCCGATAATAATAAGTTAAGAACAGGAGAGCATATGGCAACAAAAGCAACAAAAACAACAAAAGAAAAAGTTGAAAAATCAGCAACAAAGGAAAAGGCGGCAAAGGTAGAACCAAAGAAAAAATCAGCAACAAAGGCAAAAGCAACAGCTAAAACAAAAGAATTAAGTGTAGAGGATAAGCTGAGGGCTTTGTATCAACTTCAATGGGTTGATTCTGAGATGGATAAAATCAGAACTTTGCGGGGTGAACTGCCACTCGAAGTGCAGGATCTTGAGGACGAAATTATCGGACTGGAAACAAGACTTTCAAAGCTGGGGGTAGAGGCAGATGAACTTGAAAAAATGATCGCCAACCGAAAAAATGAAATACTCGAATCCGAGGCATTAATAAAAAAGTATAAGGAACAGCAGGAACAGGTACGTAACAACCGTGAATTTGATGCCTTGTCAAAGGAAATTGAATACCAGGAACTCGAAATTCAACTTTCTGAGAAAAAAATACGGGAGTTTACCGGGGAATTTGAAGCAAAAAAGGAAGTGATAGAAACTTCCAAAAGCAAGATCAATGAAAGAAAATCTGACCTCCAGGAAAAAGAAAAGGAACTGGATGCAATCGTTGCTGAAACCCAACGGGACGAAGATGTTATGTTAAAAAAAGCAAAGAAGGTAGAAGATACCATAGAAGAACGACTGATTATAGCATATAAAAAGATTCGTAAAAACGCAAGAAATAGCGTTGCCGTGGCCCCGATCATGCGTGATGCCTGTGGTGGCTGTTTTAACAAAATCCCTCCCCAACGCCATTTGGATGTCCGATCCAGAAGAAAGATCATTGTCTGTGAATATTGTGGACGTATTCTCGTGGATAGTGATATGGTCGAAGAAATTGATGTCCAAATGAAAAAGAAGAAATAGAAAGAAAAACTTGACTTGGTTTAATTAATCACATAAATTTGTAACCAAATTATATAAACTTACGTTTAATTGTTTATATAATTCGATTATATATATGTATATAATCAGGGAAAAAACCAAAATCTATTTACTAACTTAAAATCAATTATTATGAAAAAGAAAATTATTAGTTTAGTAATCGCAATGATGACTTGTTCGGGTGCATATATGTATGCACAGTTAGCACCTTATACCCAGATGGATCAGCTTGCTGATCCGACAGTGTATATTGATACAGTAACAGCAGGTGTTGCTGTACCGTATTTTGTAATGCCTGATCCTGTTTTGAATGAAGATTTTCTTGGCACGTATGATCCTTCATTAACTAATGCAGCCAATGATCTTGAATCTGTATGGACGTGGTTTCAGGGTAGCGGAGATTTAACTGCAGGAATTGTACCTGCTACCGGTGATGCGGATGCACCTTATGTTCAAGTAACGTGGACAGGAACAGGTGGTGACAGTGATACCCTGTGGGTAAGAGAAGATATTGATATGGGTGGTATGGGAGGTATGTGTGAAGGAGATTCCAGTTGGATCGAAGTGGTAGTTGTTGATGAGCCTTCCTTTGTTGTACGTCCTGCCGGTGACAATGTTGTGTATCATTGCGGCAACACAACGGAAGACCTGACAATTGATTCGGTTGCAAACAACTTAGTCAGAGGCGGAAATTTCTATTTCGATTATAACATTGTCATTGACAATCTGAATTCAGACCTGACACTTGATGCAAATGTAAGCACTGACAATAATGTGTATGACACAGTAGCCCGTCCTGCAGGAGCTCTTCCGTATGAAGACCTGGTTATGATCTCTGCGTATGATTTTAATCTGCTAAACGATCAGATTACACGTTATACATTCACATTGAACGGGATGAACGACCACATTTCACGTAAGTCTGATTTCTTGAGTCTGACGGATCAATCAGGAGAAACAGTTTCAGAGTACACCTTTTATACTCCTGAATCTGGTGGTGGTGAAGAAACGGACATTATTGTCTATGTATTCCCACGTCCGGAAACAGGCGACATCTTCTATATACCTAACGACTTTAATAAGTAACAACTGTTGACTTTTATGGTGATAAGCAAAGCTTATCACCATAAAGTTGAACGTACTATTTTTGTTAAGTAGTGTATGTTTTTTAATAAAAACCATAGCAGTTGTTTCGAAAGTACTTCATATCAGGATATATTTCCATTGTATTTTTATTTTATGTTGCCTCTCTTTTTGGTCAACTTGATACTGTCTGTGTCGGGGATTTGAATGTGCGGTATGGAGTTAACAGTAACTCGCTTTTCCTCACAGAGTCTGTCTGGACAATAGAGGGAGATGGTATTGATGATGTTGTTATACGGCAGAATCACGATACAGTAAGTATTGACTGGTTAACTACGGATCTCGGCTGGTACACTGTTGCTGTTTATGAATACAACATCTTTGATCTGAACCACAATGGGTATGATTCATTATTAAAGTGTGATGGGAATGTTGTAATAGACAGTGTTTGGATTGTTGGTCCTGTAGATGTTGATATAGGTCCTGATGTCGAGATATGCTTCGGAGAAGTAGCTGATTTTACTTCCAATAATTTATATGAAGGCCATTTGTGGAGTACGGGCGATAGTTCAGATCATACTTCTGAATATCGTGAAGGCTATGTTTGGTTAGAAGCCAGAGATCAATATGAATGTAGTTTCAGAGATTCTGCGTTTCTCACAGTACATCCTTTGCCGGATATTGACCTGGGACCGGATATTTCTCTTAACAGGGATGATCCTTTATCTTATGATTTTTCCCGGGAGGGGGTGTTTTTTTCCTGGTATGCAGGAGATGAATTGTTTTCTGTATCACCATCAGTTGTGATAAAAGAAGAAGATGTGTTTATCAGGCAAACCAGTGAGTTTAGTGTAATAGTTGAGAATATCTATGGATGTATCAGTGGGGATACAGTGATTATCTCGCCTTCAAGACATTTCCTGGGAGAAATCCCTACGGTGATCACACCCAATGGCGATGGTTATAATGACACCTGGATCATACCGAGATTGGAACGATATCCGGAAAATTATGTGGATTTGATTGTTGAGATATATGATCGTTGGGGAAAATTGGTGTGGAAATCCAAACCGGGATATGTGGGTGATGAATGGGATGGTACTGATCTGTGGGGACGAAAATTGCCAACAGGTTCTTATTTCTATATTATCAACCTGAATACGGGAGGAGAACCTATTGACGGGCATATTACGATTGTAAGATAACTGGTCATGTATAAAAAGAAAATGACATATTGCCGGTGGCTTGCTTTTCTGTTGTTCTTCTCTGCAATGGAGATAACTGCACAACAGATGCCGATATATTCTCAGTATTTCATGAACCGCTTTCTTGTGAATCCTGCCAGAACAGGGGCTTATGGTTATACCGATGTGAATCTGACAGCCCGCGAACAGTGGGTCGGACACGAAGGAGCCCCACGAACTTATGCATTGGCTTTTCAAACACGTTTATTAAAGACCAATTATGCCGCAACAAAACGCTCACCAAGACATAGCCCGAGGCAAAAATCAATGGGCGGAAATGTTGGCATAGGGGGAGCTGTTTTTAGTGATCGCTCCGGTATTATGAATACAACAGGGGTTCAGGGATCTTATGCTTATCATATCAGACTAAGAAATTACCAGCTTTCTTTTGGGTTGACAGCTGCTGTTTTTCAGTATAGCCTTGCACAGGAAAATATTATCCTATACGATAAATATGATGCATTGCTTGACAACACAAACCATACTTTCTATGTGCCTGATGCAACAGTGGGAGTGTATCTGACAAATAATGAAATGTATGCCGGGCTTTCTTCAACACAGCTTTTTCAGTCTGCAATTCGCTTTGGTAACGTGCATATGGAAGAGGCAAGGATGGAAAGGTATTATTATTTGATAGGTGGTTATTATTTTAAAATTAGTTATGATTATGATATTGAACCTTCCTTCCTTTTTAAAACCAACGATGCTCTTTATTCACAATTGGATATCAATGTCCGGGGAATATACATGGATAGGTTTTGGGCAGGCATCTCTTACAGAACAGGAAACAAAAGGCTTGACGATATAGGCCCCGGTGGGGCTTTGATATTATTGGCAGGTGTTTCTGTCGATAAATTAAATATCGGATATGCATTTGATTATTCTATGAATAACATTCAAAAATACAGCTATGGTTCGCACGAGATCGTATTGTCATTACAATTTGGAGATAATGCAAGGCGCTATCGTTGGTTAGATCGTTTTTAATGTACCATATACTGATATTTTTTTTATATTTGATTTATAAATCACTTATATACAATTAAAAAGAAATCATGTTGCGTAAAGGAATTGTTATCGCCATAGTGCTTATAAGCATAGGAATTGTATCTTATTTTTTTGTAATCAGACCCCAACAAGCAGCGAAGACGCTTGACAAAGGAATAGAAAAATACGAACAAGAGCAATACGAAGAAGCTTTGTCCTTACTGAACCGTTCGCTTTCTTTGAAAAAAGATATGCCTGAGGCATTAAGCTACAAGGCATTGTCGCTTTTTTATTTGGAACGTCATGTGGAAGCACTTGAAACGGCTGCCCGTCTTTTATCCATAGAGTCCGAAAACACGAAAGGATGGTGGGTGCGTGCCATGGCAAATAAAGCCTTGGAAAAACATGAAGAAGCCCTGGATGCTTTCAATGAATATATCCTATTGGATTCGCTTTATGGAGAAATATATGCTGCCCGTGGGGAAACTTTTTTGGCATTATCAGATACACTTTTGGCAGAAGCTGATTTTCGACAGGCTTTGCATTTGGACGAAGCGCAGGGATCTCCCAATTACTACCTTGCAGTGATTAATCTTTCACGCGATGATTTTGAATCAGCCCTTGAGAATGTAAATAAAGCCTTACTTTATCGGTATGATTCTTTGCGATCACTTGGATTGAAAGCCGATGTTTTAGATTCTCTTGAACAGATTGACTCTTTGGTTGATGTTCTTTATAGGCTTAAAAAAATGGGTGTTACATCAGCGGATCATTATTACAGAATAGGATACAACGAGTATCAAATAAACCGGCATGCCCATTCTGTTGCTTCTCTTTCAAAAGCCATAGAAGCCGGATATGACGATGATGATGCCCTCTATTACAGGGGAACAGGATATGTCAATCTACAGCGATTTGATGATGCGATTCAGGATTATAACAAAATAATAGAAGCAGCCGGCACAAATAAAAACAGGGAAAGGTCATTGTATAACAGGGGTCTTGCTTATATCCATCAGGGACATTTTGAAAGAGGAAAACAAGATATGATCCGCCTAAAAAAACTAACACCTGAAGACAACCGGGTATATTTGTCACTTGGAATTGCCGAAGCAAGACTGAATAATTTTAACGCTTCAGTGAATTATTTTGATCAGGCGATTGATTTGCAGGAAACCCCTGAAGCATATTTTTATCGTGGTGTATCCAAAGGAATGCTCGACAGGCATGATGATGCGATACAGGATTACACCAAGGCAATTGATATCCGGGCAAATTATCCTGAAGCCCTTTTCAATCGTGGGGTTAGTTATCTGAACAGAAACAGATTTACTGAGGCTTGCATAGACCTTAGAAAGTCGTATGAACTGGGATTTCCCCGGGCGATGGAATTAATAGAAGGATATTGTATAAATACAGGCAATTAAAAAAAGAGCAATGAATACACTCATAAGAATATTGATCATATTACTGTTTTTCCCTCTCGCTCTTTTATCTCAAAGTAAACAGCAGCAGATTGAAAATATATTGGATCGCTATAACAACAAAAAAGATAGTCCTGCAATGGCAATTCTTGTGATGAAGGATGGAGAAATCCTGTACAAAAACACATACGGATATGCCAATCCTGAGCGAGGGAAAAAGTTGCAATCAAGAGACAGGTTTCATCTTGTGGGAATATCTTCACAATTTACTGCTGTATCGATTATGCAACTTGTTGCCGATGGTCTTTTAAAAATGGATGATAAAATAGGGGATATATTACCCGAATTACCTGATTATGTACACTCTGTGACATTAAATCAATTGATGGGTCATATTTCAGGTATTCCGAGGGTTGATCAAAAAAAAATTATCAATGAACATGGTTTTGTTGACGCCTCACTGATGATAAAGGCACTGCACGATGAGACTGCACTATCATACAAACCCGGGAGCAAAATGGAAATTAATCCGGTAAATTATATTTTACTGGCAGAGACAGTCAAAGTTGTTACCGGTTCTTATGAGGATCATGTGAAAAACAAGATTTTCAAGCCTCTCGGAATGAAGAAATCTTATGTTTTTAGTGGAGAAAAAAAATTCTGGCATTGGCGAATCGTTGATGGATATGTTAAGCCTTCAGGAGAAAAGCTGATGGCTGATCCCTCGCAAAATAATTATAAACACTTGGGAACGAGAGGGATATACGCTTCCATAGATGATTATGCCCGATTTCTTTCAATATATGATACCGATGCCCTCTTGCCGCCTCCTGTAATGGAAGAGTCTTTTCGAATGGGTTTCTTCCAGCCCAATTTACAGAAATATCCGGGGAAGGGATGGTATCTCGGATTTAATAAGGGTGTTTTGTATGCATACCAACCAGGTGCGGGAACAGGTTATACGCATATCGTAATGAGAATCCCCGGAGAGAATCTTTCTGTAGCCATTTTTACCAATCAAACAGCTGTGTTTGGTTTAAGAAAGACAGCATTTGAGATCATCAATCTGTATTCTGCACATTCATTTAATCCTGAATAATTTCATTCTATTTTACGTAGCATATCCCGTGGAGTAGTGAATATTTTTTTTATCTTCGCAGGGGTTTTGATTGTAATTGTCTGCAAGAAAAGTCCAAATTCTTCGCAAGCCTTGAATTTGAACATTTCTTATCGGACACCTGAGTTTTTTTCTAAGACTAATTATATTGTAAACAAATAAAAAACATCAAATATGGATAAAGTATTGATTGATAAGGCTGCTGATAATTTAAGAATTTTGGCAGCGGCAATGGTAGAAAAAGCTAAATCAGGGCACCCCGGAGGCGCAATGGGAGGTGCTGATTTTATGAATGTGTTGTATGCTGAGTTTTTGAACTGGGATCCGGATGACATGGAATGGGTTAACAGGGATCGCTTTTTTCTTGACCCCGGACATATGTCTCCAATGTTGTATGGAACCCTGGCTTTGACCGGAAATTATACCATGGATGAGTTGGCAAACTTCAGACAATGGGGAAGTCCAACACCCGGACATCCTGAATTGTCAGTAAAGTATGGTGTGGAAAACACATCAGGACCTTTGGGGCAGGGACATACAATGGCACTCGGAGCAGCTATAACCGAACGTTTCCTTGTTTCCCGCTTTGGTGAATGGATGGCACACAAAACATATACATTTATTTCCGATGGAGGTGTACAGGAAGAAATTTCTCAGGGTACAGGTCGTATTGCAGGTTATCTCGGTCTGGGAAATATGATTATGTTTTATGATTCCAATGACATTCAGTTGTCGCACGAAACAAAATGCACAACAGAAGAAGATACAGCCATGAAATATGAGGCATGGGGATGGCATGTGCAAACGATTGATGGCAATGACCAGGAAGCAATCAGGAAGGCCTTGAAAGCAGCACAGGAAGAGACAAAAAAGCCATCCATTATCATAGGGAAAACAATCATGGGAAAAGGTGCGGTTGGCGAAAACGGTGAAAGCTTTGAA
>CAYSRH010000056.1:0-8714 GCA_964433245.1 uncultured Bacteroidales bacterium
TGGATAATAAAATCATGTGCATTTGCAATTTTCGCAGCTTGTTCTATTTCTTTATGCGATATGTCATCCTTTCCAAAGGCTATATTGTTGGCAATGCTGTCATTGAAAAGAATAGGTTCCTGATTAACGATTCCGATAAGGTTTCGTAAGGATGAAATTTTTAAATCCCTGATGTTATACCCGTCGATTAATATTTCTCCGGAATCAACATCATAATAACGGGGTAAAAGATCCACAATGGTTGATTTTCCTCCTCCGGAAGGACCTACAAGCGCAATTGTTTTTCCTTTTTCCAAACGGATGTTAATGTTTTTGAGTACTGGTTTGTTGTTTGTATAACGGAAAGAAATATCACGGTATTCAATAGTTTCTTTAAAGATACTTATTTCTTTTGGTTTTTCTATCTCGGTAATGGCATCATCAGTTTCCAATATTTCTTTGATGCGATGAAAACTTGCCATACCTTTTTCGAAATTGTAGTAAACTGTAGAAAGGGCTTTTGCCGGGGCAATGATCTGTGAAAAAATAACGAGATACCCGATAAATGACTGGCTTGTCATTTCAGCAGAATCGGAAAGGATCATGGTACCGCCAATCAACATAACAATGATCAAAACCACAGTACCCAGAAATTCACTTGTGGGAGAAGCAAGGTAATTCTTTCGCCAGATTTTAATAATCATGTTAATATAATTCTCGTTTTCTTTATGGAACTTATTTTTAATATTCTTTTCAGCTGTAAATGCTTTGATAATACGCATTCCATACAGTGTTTCTTCCATAATAGACAAGAGATTTCCCATTAATATCTGGGCTTTTCTTGATTTTTCCCGAAGGGTTTTTCCGATAAGACCTATGATAGCAGCCGAAACAGGGAGGATAGCCAGAACAATAAGTGTTAGTTTCACATTCATAAAAAAAAGCGTGTAAACATAGATGATAATAGCGATCGGACTTTGTATGATCTGGTTGAGGGAACGGATAATGAAGACTTCAACCTGTTGTACGTCATTGGTCATCCGGGTCATAATATCTCCTTTTCGCTCTTCTGTGAAATAAGCCATAGGGAGTCCGATGACCTTGTTAAATATTGAATTTGTCATGTCCCGGACCATGTGATTGCGAATGGAGGCCATAAAGAAATTAGCCATGTACAGGAGAAGATTTTTGGTGAAACTTAAAATAATCACAAATACACACACACTTAAAAGGGCAAATACCTCTCCTTTGTCAATAATCAGTGAACTAAGAAAATAATTGAAATTATGTTGGACAGACTCAAAGTTGAGTTCAAATGTTGCAGGCTCTGTGATAATAGGTTGTGTGTTAAATAAAATTCCGAGAAAAGGAATAACCATCGTCACAGAAAAAAGGGAAAAAATTGTTCCCAAAAGAGTTAAGAACACATTCATAAGAATTTTTACCCGGTAAGGGATAAAAAAATGATATAGAGATTTGATTCCGCTCATCTTTTAGATACCTGTATAGTTAAAAGGTGTAATATTCTTCAGTTCTTGTTTTACCTTATTGTCAATTTCCAGATTATCAATAAAATTATTGATCGTATCTGCTGTTATGACATTGTTGGTACGGGTTAATTCCCGGAGTATTTCATAAGGCTTTGGATAACCTTCCCTTCGAAGGATTGTTTGAATAGCTTCTGCTACCACAACATAATTATCTTCCAGATCTTTTTTGATGGCTTCCTGATTGATGATGATCTTACTCAGCCCTTTTAATAATGATTTGATCGCAATGATCGTATGTCCGAAGGGAACACCAATATTTCGGATAACAGTCGAATCTGTCAGGTCTCTTTGCAAGCGGGAAACAGGAAGTTTTGCTGAAAGGTGTTCGAATATGGCATTGGCAACACCCAAATTTCCTTCAGAGTTTTCAAAATCAATGGGATTGACCTTGTGGGGCATAGCTGAGGAACCTGTTTCTCCGGGAATGATCTTCTGTTGAAAATAATTCATCGAGATATATGACCACATGTCCCTGTCCAGATCAATTAATATGTTGTTGATACGCTTAACGCCATCAAAAAATGCGGCAAGATTGTCGTAAGGTTCTATCTGGGTGGTAACCTGTGATCGTAATAATCCCAAATCCTGACTGACAAATTCATTGGCAAAAAGTATCCAATCTATATTGGGATAAGTGACATGATGGGCGTTAAAATTACCTGTAGCCCCTCCAAATTTTGCTGAAAAGGGAACGTTTTTTAATAGCAGCAATTGTTTCTCAATCCGGTCAATAAACACCTGTAATTCTTTGCCAACACGTGTTGGTGATGCAGGTTGTCCGTGTGTACGGGCAAGCATTGGCTCGTTCTCCCAACGGGAAGAAAGTTCTTTTAATCTTTGAATGACCTGTTCTATGCGGGGTAAATAAACATTGTTTACAGCTTCCATTAAAGATAATGGAATAGCCGTATTGTTAATGTCCTGAGAGGTTAAGCCAAAATGAATGAATTCTTTGTATGCAGCAAGTCCAAATTCATCAAATTTTTCTTTGAGAAAATATTCTACAGCTTTGACATCATGATTGGTTTCTGATTCAATTTCTTTTATTCGTTTTGCATCTTCAATGCCAAAATCTTCTACCATTTGCCGTAACAATAAGAAATTTTCGTCATTCACATCTTTTAACTGGGGAAGAGGAATCGTGCATAATTTAATAAAGTATTCAACTTCAACAAGCACGCGGTATTTTATCAATCCATATTCAGAAAAATATGGTGTTAGTTCGTTGATTCGTTTACGATACCTGCCATCTATCGGAGATACGGCGGTTAAAATGTCTAATTTCATAATGGATATGCAAATTTATTTTATATTAAGAAGGCTTTAAAAATGAACCCGTAAAGGTAGAAAAAAATAGTTCTTAATTTAAATTTATTTGTTGCGATAAGGGATAATTTTTGTTATTTCGCTTGCGAAACTGTATTTTGCACTTTCTAAAGAGTAAAATTTAAACAATATTTTACATTAAAAGATACTGAGATATGAAAATTTCAGTTGTTTCTTATATTAATTCAATTCCTTTTGTTCAGGGCATTCAGCAATCCGGTATGCTAACAGAGAAGGATAAACTTTTTATGGACAATCCTGCTGATTGTGCCCACAGGCTTATCAATAATGAAGTTGACATTGGCTTGGTTCCTGTGGCAGTGATCCCTGAGATAAAAAACGCAAATATCGTTTCTGATTATTGTATAGGAGCAGCCAGAACTTCGCTTTCTGTGTTATTGCTAAGCCCTGTCCCTGTTTCAGAAATTGAAACTGTATTCCTGGATCAGGAATCTCGCACTTCCGCTATGTTGTTAAAAATACTGTTTCGTTATTACTGGAAAAAAAATGTTGTTTTTTCCCCTCTTAACGGACCCCCTGATCCGGATAAACCTTCTTTGTTAATAGGCGATAAGACATTTGTTTATCAGGCTCAATATCCCTGCCATTATGATTTATCTGAAGTCTGGAATGAAATGACAGGGATGCCTTTTGTATTTGCTTGTTGGGTTGCAAATAAAGAGCTTCCCGAAAAACAAATAAAACTTTTTAATGATGCCCTGGCTTATGGAGTTTCTCATATTGAAGAAATGTTGGAGCAGGATAAATCACATGATGAAGTTTTTATAGATAAATTAGCGTATCTTACAAATCATATTTCTTTTATCTTTGATGAACAGAAAAAAGAGGCAATGCGTCTTTTTCTTGAGTATATGAAGAAAGAACAGGTGTTAACTTAAAACAAGAAACATATGAAAGTGAAAATAATTTTTATGGGTTTTATTACAGCAGGCGTATTTTTTTCTTGCCAGCCGGAAAAAGAATTTGGGGTGCAGCAAGCCCAGGAGATATTGGAATTGTCTGCACAACAGTACAAAGGAATGATCCCTGCAATTCCGGAGGATCGAATGCCCCGAACCTTTGAAGCCGACACTTTAAGAACCAGCAACATCTGGTGGTGGACCAGTGGTTTTTATCCCGGAACTTTGTGGTATCTGTATGAATATACGGGTGATGAGGAGCTTAAGCAGGAAGCTTTTAAACGGACACTGATGCTGGATCCTATAAAACATCGAACAGATGATCATGATGTTGGTTTTCAGCTATTTTGTAGTTATGGTAATGCTTTGCGTTTGACAGGCGATTCAGCGTCTTTTCTTGAGCCCATTGTTACCGGAGCTGCTTCATTGGCTACCCGTTTCAACGAAAACGTAGGTTTACTTAAGTCATGGGACTGGGGAAAAGAAAAAAACAAATGGTTGTTCCCTGTTATTATTGATAATATGATGAATCTGGAACTGTTGATGTGGGTGGCGCAACACGAAAATGATGAATTCCTTGAACACGTTTCCGTACAGCATGCCAACACCACCATGGAACATCACTACAGGGATGATATGAGTTGCTACCACGTGGTAGATTTTGATCCGGAAACAGGAGAGGTACGTCGTAAGGTTACCCATCAGGGTTATAATGATGAATCAGCCTGGAGTCGTGGGCAGGCATGGGGAGTTTACGGTTTTACGATGATGTACAGAAAAACCGGTATGGAAAGCTATCTCAAGCATGCAATTAACGCAGCTAACTTTATGTTGGATGATCCCAATATGCCTGATGATCTTATCCCTTATTGGGATTATGATGCGCCGGAGATTCCCGGTGCCTTGCGGGATGCTTCAGCTGCTGCTATTATGACCTCTGCCCTACTTGAACTTAGCCAGTATGTTTCCGGTGACTTACAAGAGAAGTTCTTTAATGCTGCTGAAAAAGTTTTGGCTGAGCTTTCATCTGAGACTTACTTTGCTGACTATGGAACCAATGGACATTTTTTGCTAAGGCATAGTGTAGGATTTAAACTGAATAACAGTGAGGTGGACGTTCCCATGACCTATGCTGATTATTACTTTGTAGAAGCCTTACTTCGTTATATAGAGTTAAAAAAGTAAAATATGCCATGATGAAAAAAAACAGGCGTTCCCTTTTGTTTTTGTTATTCCTTTGCCTTTTGCCGGCAGCTACGCAACCTTATGTAAATAAAGACGGAGTTTCTCCTTTTTTGATTTATACTTTTGATATGAACGAAGAAATAGGTCCGGGTATATGGCGCATTACGAAAAAGAGTTTTGAGGAAGCAAAAGCTTTACAGGCCAACCTAATTATTATTCGCATGAATACCTATGGAGGGATGGTGCAGTATGCTGATTCACTGCGAACCTTAATATTGAATAGTTCAATACCGGTTTATTCTTTTATTGATAACAATGCAGCTTCTGCCGGCGCATTGATCTCTATCGCCTGCGACAGGATTTATATGCGACCGGGTGCCAACATCGGTGCAGCAACCGTTGTAACTGCTGAAGGGGCAGAAGCCCCCGATAAATATCAGTCTTATATGCGATCTATGATGCGTGCAACGGCACAGGCCAAAGGAAAAGATACGATCATTGACGGGGAAGATACATCTTTCGTGTGGAAACGTGATCCGAAAATTGCAGAGGCAATGGTGGATGAACGTATAGAAATAAAAGGAATAACAGAAAAAGGTTCGGTCTTGACTTTTACGCCTGAGGAGGCTATTGCCCATGGGTTTTGTGAAGGAATGGCAGATGCCCTCGAAGAAGTGATCCTGAAAGCCGGTATAGTGGATTATGAAATTAAAAAATTCAAACTTACTTCTATGGACAAAGTTATCGGATTTCTCATCAATCCGATGATTTCCGGAGTATTGATAATGATAATTGTTGGAGGATTGTATTTTGAATTACAAAGTCCGGGCGTTGGATTTCCACTCGCTGCTGCGGCTATTGCTGCATTGCTTTATTTCGCACCGCTCTATCTGGAGGGTCTGGCAGAACATTGGGAAATACTTCTTTTTGTTGCCGGAGTTATTCTTTTGGCAATAGAATTTCTTGTCATTCCCGGTTTTGGATTTGCCGGAATTGCCGGAATTATGGCAATAGTAGCGGGTTTAACTTTAAGCCTTGTGGATACGAATATCGTATTTGATTTTAGATTTGGTGGTTTGGAGTTGCTTATGCATTCATTCCTTCTTGTTATTTTGTCTCTGCTTATGTCTTCCGTTCTATCAATTTGGTTAAGCAGTAAATTGTTAACGTCAAATCGGTTTTCATTTCTCACCCTCAAAGGAGAACAAACTTTGGATCTTGGTTATATCAGTGTGGATGAAGAGGTCATATCGCTAAAAGGAAAAGAAGGAATTGCTCATACAGTACTACGACCTTCAGGAAAAATAGAGGTGAACGGAGAATTATATGACGCCGTTTCCCAAATTGGATGGATTGAAAAAGGAAGTCCTGTAAAAGTAATTAAGGTTGCAGGAAGCCAGGCCTATGTTTTAAAAAAAGAAACCTGAGAAATTTGGACTTTTCTTGCAGGCACTAATTAATCATAATGCTGGTGTATTGCATCAAGCAATTCTTCTTCTTCTGCCATGGCTCCTTTCGATAATGTAATAGCTGTTTCTATTAAAGCCAAATGTGAATATGCCTGGGGAAAATTGCCCAAAAGCCTTTTTGTTTTGAAATCAATGCCTTCACTGAAAAGTCCGAGGTGATTACTGTAGCCCAGAAGTTGCTTAAATATTCTCGAAGCTTCTATTTTTGACCCTGTTTTGTAAAGTGCTTCAATCAGCCAAAAAGTGCAGATTGTAAATGATGACGAAGGAAGACCAAAATCATCTTTGTTCTTATATCGATACATAAGTTGGTCCTGACATAAATGTTCTTTTGTAGCTTTTACGGTTAACTTGTATTTTGGGTCATCAGCAGAAATAAATCCATAAGATTCTAACAAAAGATTAGAGGCGTCCATGTCCTCTGATCCGTAATATTGCGTGAAAGCTTGCATTTTTTTATTCCATCCTTTTTTGTGGATATCTTTTTTTATGCTTTCCCGAAGTGTATCCCATTCGTTGGCGTAATCATCGCGACCAACAAGTTTTGCTACACTGATCGCCCTGTCCACCGCAACCCAACAAAGTAATTTAGAAAAAATAAAATGCTTTTGCTCTGTCCGTAATTCCCATATGCCCCGATCAGGTTTTTTCCAGTTTCTTTTCACCATGCGGACAACACTGCGGGTAATAGTCCATAATTCTTCACTGTTTTCAAGGGATACATCAAAAAGATTGAATTGTTGATAGATAACATCCATCAACAGACCATAAATGTCATTCTGTTTTTGTTTATAAGCAGCATTACCAATTCTTACAGGTGCAGAGTTTTCATAACCACTGAGATAATTAAGGATTTTTTCATGGAGTTTTTTCTCTCCGTTGATACCATACATGATTTGAAGTTTTTCATCCTTGTCGGGAATAATATCGAGGATGAATTTGATGTAACGTTTGGCTACATTGATATGTCCAAGGTTTGTCATGACTTTTATTACCATGGAGGCATCACGGAGCCAGCAAAACCGGTAATCCCAATTTCGGATTCCCCCAATAGATTCCGGTAATGATGTTGTTAATGCAGCCAAAACGGCACCTGATTTTTCAAAACTTAACAACTTGAGGGCCAAAGCACTTCGGCATATTTCCTTGTTAAATTTTGCATATTTCCTTGTTCTGTCCGACCAGTTTAACCAATAGACTTTCGTTCGCTCCATTTTCAGGTATGAACGTTCCAGTGTTTGATTTAGAATTTTTTGATTATAGCTAAGCAATAAAAAATGATCTTTTTTTATTGCTATTTTTTCTTTGTTAATGATTTTCTCCTTGTCCAGATCACTATAAAGATAGGTAGAATCATAGTCACCTTTTGTTGTTTGGCTTTTGATGTATTGTTCTGTTATGAATGTTTTTGTTTCATGCCGTGCATATTCAAGCTTTGGGTCGAAGTCAATAACAAAAGAAGGAGAACCACTGATGTATCTGATATACCTGATAATATCCGGTGGCGAATAGATTGCTTTTTCAAGTTTGTAGCGAGGCATGAAGTCTATAATCTCAAAACAATCATTTTTTTCGTTTGAGAATTTTGTTACCAAAAGATTGGTCTTGTCAATATAAAACTGCCGGGCTTTGTAATCCGGAGTTACCTCGAAGGAAAATTTTCCACCGGTTTTTTTATCCAGAATTTTTGCAAAAACAGATGAGGCATTAAAAGTAGGGGCACAGAACCAATCAATTGATCCCCTCTCTGAGACAAGGACACCTGTCATGCAATTTCCAATAATCCCATAGTTTAAATTATTCATACAGTATTAAATTAATCTGTTATTGCCTTAAATATGGAGGCAGAAAAACAATAAATAAATTATAATATAAAAGATGCAGAGAAAGCCTTTTGATGATTTTGGTGTATAATTATTTATGTAATTGTAAAACATGAAGAGTCTGTACGTAACAATAATCGCATCAGGTTCATATAGTTTTTCACCAGTGTCGGGATTAGAAAATGCTCGCGGACATGTTCACGTGCATTATTTCCCATACGATCTCTCTCCTCTTTGTTAGTTAACATAAATTTTAAATATGACTGAATGCTTTTAAGATCAAAAGGATCAACAAGAAATCCTGTATGTCCGTTTATGACTTGCAGCCTGATGCCACCAACGTTACTCCCGATTACAGGAGTCCCTTGCCACATGGCTTCTGTTACAACCAAACCGAATCCTTCTTTGGTGGAAATATGAATATATATTTCGGCAATCTTCATCAGGGCTCCGATATAGATC
>CAYSRH010000057.1:0-8696 GCA_964433245.1 uncultured Bacteroidales bacterium
ATGAAGAAAATGTGCTACGAGAAAGATATCGGGCGCAATCATAATTTATTTGGAGGCAATATGCTGGCCTGGATGGATGAGGCATCATCCATTTATGCATATCAGATTTGCAAAGAGAAAAAAATGGTGACCTTACGCTACGGGGAGGTGTATTTTAAAAAACAGGTGAAACTCGGCGACATAGTGGAGTTTTACTGTGAAGAGATCAAGCGGGGAAATACCAGTTTTTCATTTTCTGTGCTTGGCAGGGTTGATGGGATTGATGTGTTTTCAACGGATTGCACTTTTGTGGCAATTGATGATGAGGGAAAGAAAAAAAGTATAGAATTGTTTAAAAAATGATTTCATATGATTGACCTTTTACGAAACAGAAGAAGTATTCGCCGGTACAAGACAAAAGCTATTGAAAAAGAAAAACTTGTAATATTGGAAGAAGCGGTCTTACGGTCGCCTACTTCACGAAACTTTAAGCCTACACGCTTTGTTCTTGTATTGGACAAAAAAACGATTGAGGATTTGTCCGCAGCCAAACAATATGGGGCCTCATTTTTGTCCGGGGCTCCTCTTTGTGTTGTTGTTTGCGGAGATGAAAATGTGTCCGATGTCTGGGTCGAAGACGCTTCCATAGCATCAATTCTGTTGCAATGTACTGCACAGTCATTGGGATTGGGGAGTTGCTGGATACAGATCAGAAAACGACAACAGGGAGAAACATCTTCATCAGAGGAATATGTGCAGAAAAAGCTTGGACTTCCGCATCATCTCCGGGTGGAGAGCCTGATCGCCATAGGTTATCCGGATGAACAAAAAGAACCTGTAAAACTTGGGCAGGAAGAAAAAACAAGAGTGCAGTACAAATCAGACCATGTCTGAGATTAATATTGAGACACACACAGCGATGATTAAAAATGTGTGCCAAATCGAAAGCATGGTCGCAAATTTTAAATAAATGAACTATACAAAAGGAACTTTCGGATATGACATCACATTTTTAAAAGAACACAAAGATGTGGTGACCTTGGAAAATGGACATGCCATGGTCGCTGTGGTTGGGGATTATCAGGGACGGGTAATGACCAGTTCATCTAAAGGGATGGTCGGACAAAGTTATGGGTGGGTGAACCACGAAGCTGTAGCACAAAAAGAATATAGTCCGCAAATTAATGTTTATGGAGGCGAAGACAGGTTTTGGCTGGGTCCGGAGGGAGGGCAGTTCTCTGTCTATTTTGATCCCGGCGTATCTTTTGATTTTACTAACTGGCGAGTTCCTTCCTGTATTGATACTGATCCGATGATATTGGTGGAGCGGAATGCTACATCAGCACATTTTACCGGACATATGCAAGTAAAGAATTACAAAGGTTTTGAATTTCAGTTGCAGGTTGACAGGCTTATCCGACTTTATGATAAAACTGACATAGAATGTCTGTTGGGTGTTGAGATAAAAAATTTGAGTTATGTGGCTTATGAAAGCCTGAGTAGCATGACCAATATTGGAGGCGAAGCCTGGAGTAAGAAAAAAGGATTGTTGTCGGTATGGATTCTTGGCATGTTCAATCCCGGTGATGATGCGGTGATCGTAATGCCTTTTCGTGGTGGAAAATCCGCTCATCAGTATGTGAAAGATGATTATTTTGGAACCATTTCTTCTGATCGTTTGGTAAAAGGAGACAAGGCTGTTTTTTTGAAAGCTGATGGCAAGTCGCGTGGAAAAATTGGTATTCCTCCGGCTATTGCTGTCAACCGAATGGGTAGCTATGACCCTTCAAGTCAGGTGTTAACGATTACCTTGTTTGATTTTTCCGGGGAAGAACATGACTATGTAAATGCTGCCTGGGAAATTCAGGACAACCCTTTTTCCGGCGATGTAGCCAATGCATATAATGATGGACCGGTAAATGATGCAGGCGAACAGCTGGGACCATTTTATGAACTGGAATCCTGCTCCCCTGCACGTGCTTTGAAGCGAGGAGAAGCGATCAGGCATAGTCATCGAACCTTTCACTTCGAGGGTGATAAAGAGTCGTTGAATGCCATAGCAAGTCGTGTATTGGGTGTTTCGTTAGACACCCATTTCTGTTTTTAGACGTTCAATTTTTTCATCTAATACAAGAGTGGCATTCTTTATGTCAGCCTTGTTGTCAATGGATGTTTTTACACCAAAATAAAATTTAATTTTTGGCTCAGTACCGGAAGGGCGTACAGAAACTTTCGTTCCATCTTCGGTCAGAAATTGTAGCACATCAGATTTCGGCAGGATAATTTTTTCTTCTTTTTTGCTGATCAGGTTTTTTGTCACCTGTGTTTTATAATCATGCACGACAATTATCTTTGATCCGACCAATGTGGCAGGAGGATTGTTTCGGAAATCATGCATCATCTGCTGGATTTCTTCTATTCCGGCTTTCCCTTTTTTTGTGATCGAAACGAGGTCTTCCTTGTAAAATCCGTGTTGTATATATATATCAATTAGCAAATCATACATGCTTTTACCTATGGATTTTCCCCATGCAGCGGCTTCCGCAATAAGTGCAGTAGAAATGATGGCATCTTTGTCGCGGACAAATTCGCCAGCGAGGTAGCCATAACTTTCTTCTCCCCCACCGATAAAGAATTCTTTTCCCTGCTTTTGTTCAATGACATCAGCAATGTATTTGAATCCTGTTAATACATTGTAACATTTTACTCCGTAATGTTTTGCCATTTCAGCTTGCAATTCGGTTGTAACAATGGTTTTTACAATGTATTCTTTTCCTGTAATTTTCCCTGCCTCTTTCCATTTTGTGATAAGGTAATAAAGCAAGACAGAACCGATCTGATTCCCATTGAGCAGGATAAATTTATTTTCATCATTTCGCACGGCCATTCCAACACGGTCACCATCAGGATCGGTGCCAAATACCAGATCTGCATTTGATCTTTTTGCTTGTTCGATGGCCAGATCAAGAGCTGCTGCTTCTTCAGGATTTGGTGAATGTACGGTAGGAAAATTACCATCCGGAGCATCCTGTTCTTTCACTGTTTCCACATTTGAGAATCCAAATTCTTTTAAGATTTTTGGACCGAGAGGATTGCCTGTCCCATGGATTGCCGTGAAAACGATTTTTATATCTTTGGGGATTTCCGGACTAAGGGAGAGAGTTTTTATTTGGTCAAGATATATCTTGTCTGTTTCTTCTCCTAGAAATTCAATAAGATCAGGATTCCCATCAAATTTAATTTGGTCAACAGATGCAATATTCCGTACTTCAGTGACAATGTTCTTGTCATGGGGAGCAATGATCTGTCCTCCATGTTCCCAGTAAACCTTATATCCGTTGTACTCTTTTGGATTGTGAGATGCCGTGATCATAACACCACTTTGGCAATTGAGTTCACGAATAGCAAATGATAACTCAGGTGTGGGACGCAGCTCTTTAAACAGATAAACTTTTATTCCGTTTGCTGAAAATATCTGTGCTGTTTTTTCGGCGAATAGTTTGCTGTTATTTCGGCAGTCATAGGCGATGGCGACTTTTATTTGGGGGTTTTCCGTAAAAATTTTTAATAAATAATTGGACAAGCCCTGTGTCGCCATCCCGATGGTATAAATATTTATTCGATTGATGCCAGGTCCCATGACCCCCCGTAGTCCCCCTGTGCCAAACTCAAGGTCACGATAAAAAGATTCAATAAGTTCATCCTGGTCATGGTCAAGCAAGTATTGAACCTGTTTTTTTGTTTCCTGATCAATGTTTCCGGAAAGCCATTGTTGGGCTTTTTCTTTTATTATTGTTAATAAATCGTTTGACATGCTTATTTTGGAATTTGAATTTTACAATAATTTTTTTACGCAATTTTTTAAACTATGTTTCCAATGTGGGATGGTAATATGAAATGTGTTTTTTATTTTGTTTTTGTCCAGCACACTGTATAAGGGACGTGGTGCAGGGACCGGATATTCTTCACTACGAATTGGTTTTACGGTACAGGATAATTTGGCAATGTCCATGATCTCAACAGCAAAATCGTACCAGCTGGCAACGCCTTCATTACTGTAGTGGAATATTCCTCCCTTTGTTGCCGGGGTGATCTGTTCTGTGATCCTCAGAATTGCATTAGCAAGATCCCCGGCATAAGTGGGTGTTCCAACCTGGTCAAATACCACTGAGAGTTCAGTTTTTTCTTTGCCAAGGCGAAGCATCGTTGTTACAAAATTATTGCCCAGGGATGAATAGAGCCATGAGGTTCTTATCACAATAGATTTTTCGTATGACAGGGCTGCTTCTTCTCCCGCAGCTTTTGTTTTCCCATAGATGGAAACAGGGTCTGTGGCATCTGTTTCAATATAAGGCAAATGGGTTTTTCCACTGAAAACATAGTCGGTGGAAATATGGATAAGGAAAGCCCCGGTTTTTTTTGCCAGTGACACCAGGTTTTTCACAGCTTGTTCATTGACTTGTGTTGCCTGTTCCGGTTCAGATTCTGCTTTGTCCACAGCAGTATAAGCGGCACAGTTGATGATGAGGTCGGGAGAAATTTTCATGCCTTTTTCAAGCACATCCCGCGAGTTGGTAAGATCAAGGCTGTCAATATCATGAAAGGAAAACTGATGCTTCGTACGCCCTGCAAGAAGAGCGATCTCATTTCCAAGTTGTCCTTTGGCTCCTGTGACCAGAATATGCATAGCGTATAAAAAGATTTTGAAATTATTAATAAATAAAGTGAGATTGTAAATCTTTAAAAAAAGGATGTTGCTGATCCTTGTCTGAGAGTATCATATCTTCTTCAGGAATTTTCCAATCTATGTTGAGGGTGGGATCATCATACCGGAGTCCTCCTTCGTCGCCCGGACTGTAAAAATCATCACACTTGTAATGTATGGTGGCTTTTTCGGAAAGCACCGAAAATCCGTGTGCCATTCCTTTTGGAATAAACAATTGCTTTTTGTTGGCTTCGGAAAGTTCAATAGAAAAATATTTTCCATATGTTGGGAAACCGGCTCTGATGTCAACAACCACATCCAGAATTTTCCCTTCAAGTACTCTGATGAGTTTTGTCTGGGCTTTTGGAGGATTTTGAAAATGCAATCCACGAATCACTCCGTAAGAAGACCGGGATTGGTTGTCCTGAACGAATTGTGTATGGACACCTTCATCCGACAGGAGTTTTTGATTGTAACTTTCATAAAAATAGCCTCTTTTGTCTTCAAACACTTTGGGTGTTAAAATAAAGAGATCGGGGATGTTTGTTTTTTCAATTTGCATTATTATTCGAAGTATTTATGTTTTTCCTCAATGATTTTTAAAAGATATTGTCCGTAGTTATTTTTTTTCAGTGGTTCGGCAAGAGAAGCTACTTGCTCTTTGTTAATATATCCCTGGTTATAGGAGATTTCTTCAAGGCAGGCAACTTTTAATCCTTGCCGGCTTTCTATGGTATGAATAAAATTTGACGCTTCCAACAGGCTCAGGTGTGTGCCGGTATCAAGCCAGGCAGTACCTCTTCCCAAAAGTTCAACAGATAGTTTTTTTTCTTTCAGATAGAGATTGTTGAGATCTGTAATTTCAAGTTCGCCTCTCGCTGATGGTTTTAGTGATTTGGCCTTTTCCACGACACTATTGTCATAAAAATAAAGTCCTGTGACGGCATAATTTGATTTGGGATTATTTGGTTTCTCTTCAATACTGAGGACACTTCCTTTCTCATCAAAATCTACAACACCATATCGCTCGGGGTCAGTTACATAATACCCAAAGACAGTAGCTCCTTCGGATAATTGGGCTGTTTTTTGAAGCAACCCTTTGAGTCCGTGCCCATAAAAAATGTTATCGCCCAGAATAAGACATACATTATCATTACCAATAAATTTCTCTCCAATCAGAAAAGCTTGCGAGAGACCGTCAGGTGATTCCTGTATGGCATATTGAATGGAGATGCCCAATTGCTTGCCATCTCCGAGCAGTTCTTCGTAGAGTCCTATGTCATGTGGTGTGGAGATGATCAGAATTTCCCTGATGCCTGATAACAGAAGAATTGACAGCGGATAGTAAATCATGGGTTTATCATAAATGGGCATGATTTGCTTGGAGATACTTTTTGTGAGCGGATAAAGCCTTGTGCCGGATCCGCCGGCGAGAATAATACCTTTTTTAACCATAGGGATTATAATTTTAATGATTGTTTAAAATATTGAATCGTTTTTTGCAATCCTTCTTCAAATTCTATCACAGGGTGCCAATTGTTCAGCCTCTCTTTTGCCAAAGAAATATCGGGTTTTCTTTTAATGGGGTCATCAGGAGGCAAAGGCTGATAGACTATTTTTGATTTTGAACCGGTCATTTCGATAATTTTATTTGCCAGGTCAAAAACTGTAAACTCTTTGGGATTTCCAAGATTAACGGGTCCGATGAATTTGGAATCACTATTCATCATACGGATCATTCCTTCAACAAGGTCATCGACATACTGGAAACTCCGGGTTTGTTCTCCTGATCCATAGATGGTCAGATCCTTGTTTTGCAAGGCTTGTACAATAAAATTAGAAACAACCCTTCCATCGTTGGGGTGCATATTTGGTCCATAAGTATTAAATATCCTGACGATCTTGATATTTACGTTATTTTGCTTATGGTAGTTGGTGAAGAGAGATTCGGCACATCGTTTTCCTTCATCATAGCAGGAGCGTTCCCCGATGGGATTTACATGTCCCCAGTAAGATTCGGGTTGTGGATGAATTTGTGGGTCGCCATATACTTCGCTGGTCGAAGCTTGCAAAATCGTGGCATTTTTCCGTTTGGCCAGACCAAGCATGTTGATGGCTCCCATGACGGATGTTTTGATTGTTTTAATACCATTGTGTTGGTAATGAATAGGAGAAGCAGGGCATGCCAGGTTATAGATCTGGTTTACTTCAATATAGAAAGGCATGGTAATATCATGACGGATCAATTCAAAATATTTATGGTCTATCAGGTGGATGACATTGCTTTTTGCACCGGTAAAGTAATTGTCAAGGCAAATGACTTCATTGCCTTCATTGAGCAGTCGCTCACAAAGATGAGATCCAATGAATCCTGCACCGCCTGTTACTAATATCTTATTCATAGATGTGTTTTTATATGTCCGGTATTATCGTCCAATTCCAAAGTAATCATACCCTTGTTCTTTTAATTCAAGAGGTTCATAAATATTCCGACCATCAAAGATGACTTTATTATTTAGATTTTTATTTAACATATCATAATTCAATATTCTGAATTCCGGCCATTCGGTGATAAGCACGAGGGCATCAGCATTTTCAGTTGCTTCATATTGTTCTTTCGTGTAAATGATCGATTCTCCAAGGATACGTTTTGCCTCATGAATGGCAACAGGATCATAGGCAGTTACAGTGGCACCGGCTTTAATTAGCAGATCAATAAGTGCCAGTGACGGGGCTTCTCGCATGTCATCTGTCTGGGGTTTAAAGGAAAGTCCCCACAATGCAATTTTTTTATTATGTAATTGGTTATCAAAATAACTGGCAATTTTTTTGAAGAGGATGGTTTTTTGCCGGTCGTTTACATCCTCAACAGCTTCGAGGATATGCATACGATGTCCCAGATCTTTGGATGTATGTATCAGGGCTTTCACATCTTTCGGAAAACAAGAGCCTCCGTATCCTGCACCGGCATAGATAAATTTATTGCCAATACGCGAATCTGTTCCAATTCCTTTTCTTACGGCATTGATATCCGCTCCTACTTTTTCGCAGAGATTGGCAATGTCGTTGATAAAACTGATCTTGGTTGCCAACATCGAATTGGCAGCATATTTGGTAAGTTCAGCGGAAGGAATATCCATAAAAAGTATTGGATGATTGTTCAGTAAAAAAGGTTTATAAACTTTACGCATAAGTTTTTCGGCTCGTTCAGAATCAACACCGATGATAATACGGTCGGGTTTTAAAAAATCATCAATGGCAGAACCTTCTTTAAGGAATTCAGGATTGGAAGCAACATCGAAAGGGATGTCAACACCTCTTTTATCAAGTTCTTCCTGTACAGCTTTTCTTACTTTTTCCGAGGTGCTGATGGGAACAGTACTTTTTGTTACCACGACCACATAGTTTTGCATAAGCTGACCAATTTGTCTTGCTACAGCCAGCACATACTGAAGATCGGCACTCCCGTCTTCGTCCGGGGGAGTCCCCACAGCAATAAAAACAGCAGAACAATCTGAAAAATTATCTGCCAGAGAAGTAGAGAAAATAAGGCGTTCTTTTTCTGTATTTCGTTTTATCATGTCTTCCAGCCCGGGTTCATAGATAGGGATAATGCCTTTATTGAGATTGTCAATTTTGTTTTTATCTACATCAACACAGGTGACAGTTATTCCGGTTTCCGCAAAACAAGTTCCGGTAACCAATCCCACATATCCGGTTCCAACAACAGATATTTTCATAATCGTATTTATTGATTTAATACTCAGTAATTATTAAATGCATAATGTCATGCTGCACAAAAATAGGAATTATTTGGGATCAGGCACAATTTTGGGGTTAGTTAAGTGATTTTTTTATATTTAAATTTGCAAATTATAGTAAGTGTGGCAGATCATTTATAATAATTTGTATATTCGCAGAAGAAACTTTTTTTATGGAAATGTTAGTTGGCTATTCAGGTTTTGTGGGTTCTAATCTTGCTAAGGCTCATGATTTCGAGGGACTGTATAAT
>CAYSRH010000058.1:0-8680 GCA_964433245.1 uncultured Bacteroidales bacterium
TATATCTAAAAGAGAAAGTTGTTTGTTTGTAAAACCTTCTATTTGCTCAGTAAGTCTGATTCTTCGTTTGATAATTCTATCTGAAAAATCGGCAGGTCTTCCTAGAAAATGACTATTATCTTCAAATAATTCATTCGGAATTCTTTTATCATATTTCATTACTAGTATATTTTACAACTTCTCAAAGATTTTCTTCATACTTACTTTTTTGGAAACAATTTTATGTAACTCGTCAGTATTCACACGCTCCTGTCCCATGGTGTCCCTGTCACGGATAGTCACAGTGTTGTCATCCAGTGTCTGGTGGTCCACCGTGATACAGTAAGGCGTGCCAATGGCGTCATGTCTCCGGTAGCGTTTTCCTATACTGTCTTTTTCTTCGTATTGACAATTGAAATCGTATTTGAGGGCATGCATGATTTTCATCGCTTTTTCCGGAAGCCCGTCTTTTTTTACCAAAGGAAAGATGGCGAGTTTAACAGGCGCCAGGCAGGGTGGAAGTTTCAGCACTGTGCGTTCTTCTGTTTTCCCTTCTTTTGTGAACTTTTCTTCTGTGTAGGCGGAAGAAAAAATGCTTAAGAATGTACGGTCAAGCCCGATAGAAGTTTCAACAACATAGGGGACATAGCTTTCATTGGTCTCGTTGTCATGGTATTGGATCTTCTTCCCTGAAAATTCCTGGTGTTTGCCCAGGTCGAAGTCTGTTCGTGAGTGAATGCCTTCAAGCTCTTTAAATCCAATGGGAAAATCAAATTCAATGTCAACAGCAGCATTGGCGTAATGTGCCAGCTTGTCGTGTACGTGGAAACGATATTTTTCATCTCCCAGCCCTAACGCCTTGTGCCATTTGAGTCGCATTTCCTTCCATTTTTCAAACCATTCCAGTTCTGTGCCGGGGCGAACAAAAAATTGCATTTCCATTTGCTCAAATTCCCGCATCCTGAATACAAACTGCCGGGCAACGATCTCATTTCGGAAGGCTTTCCCGATTTGTGCGATACCAAAGGGAATCTTCATTCTCCCGGTTTTTTGCACATTCAGATAGTTAACAAAAATACCCTGCGCTGTTTCGGGACGAAGGTAGATGGTATTGGATCCCTCGGACAGCGAACCCAGCTTGGTTTCAAACATCAGGTTAAACTGGCGGACATCAGTCCAGTTGCGTGAACCGGAAACCGGACAGGTAATTTCGTAATCCAGAATAATTTGTTTGAGTTCGGTAAGGTCTTCGTTTTCTAAGGCTTTTTGAAAGCGAGCGGTAAGCTCGTCGATTTTTTGCTGGTTGACCAGTACCCGTTCATTGGTTGCCCTGAATTGTTCCTCGTCAAAAGCATCACCAAAACGTTTCTTTGCTTTGGCAATTTCTTTATTGATTTTTTCATTGAATTTTTCTCGTTGTTCTTCAATCAACACGTCAGCGCGGTAACGTTTTTTGCTGTCCTTGTTGTCGATGAGCGGGTCGTTAAATGCCCCTACGTGTCCGCTGGCTTTCCAGGTAGTGGGGTGCATGAAGATGGCTGAGTCGATGCCCACAATATTTTCGTTCAGGCGCACCATGGCATCCCACCAGTATTGTTTGATGTTGTTTTTGAGTTCTGAACCGTTTTGACCGTAGTCGTAAACAGCCCCCAACCCATCATAAATTTCACTGGATGGAAAGATAAATCCGTATTCTTTGGCGTGGGCGATGATTTTTTTAAATAAGTCCTCTTGCATTTTGATATTGTATGATTAAAATGTTTTGCGTATTATCACTTCAACAGGCAAAAGTAATAAAATATTGACAATCAATGGAGGCTTGACACTAAAATCAAGCATGTTTTTCAATAAACAGAGTTTAAATAATTTGATAATGCGTAAATTTTTGTTGATTTTAAAAAAAACCAAAAAATAAGCATTCAGCAAAAATCATTTTGTGCGTAATATTCATTAAATTTGCAGATTAGTATGGACGATTTATCCTTAAAAAAATGTCAGCAATTGATTGGAAGAGTTTGCCTTTTGCCTATCACAAAACGGAATACAATGTAAGGTCTGTTTGGAGAAAAGGAGCGTGGGGGCCTTTGGAAGTGTCGGATTCTGAATATATCAATATTCATATTTCTGCTACTTGTCTGCACTATGCACAGGAGTGTTTTGAAGGTTTGAAAGCTTATATGGGAAAGGATGGGAAAATCCGTCTTTTCAGGTGGCAGGAAAATGCCAGGCGCTTTATTAATTCTGCCCGCGGGATTCTGATGCAGGATGTTCCCATGGATCTTTTTAAAGAGGCGATTGTGAAGGCGGTGGAGTTGAATCGTAACATGATCCCTCCTTATGGAACAGGGGCAACGCTGTATATTCGTCCATTGTTACTGGGAACAGGACCTGAGGTGGGTGTAAGACCATCACAGGAATATACTTTTATGGTTTTTGTTACGCCGGTTGGTCCTTATTTTAAAGAGGGTTTCAAACCCGCAGATGTATGGATATGCCGTGAGTTTGACCGCGCTGCCCCCCTGGGAACAGGAACAATTAAAGTGGGAGGCAATTATGCTGCAAGTTTGCAGTCTATTATAAAATCTCATAGCCTGGGTTATTCTACTGTTCTGTATCTGGATCCAAAGGAAAAAAAATATATAGACGAATGTGGTCCGGCAAATTTCTTTGCCATTAAGGGAAATACGTATATCACACCAAATTCATCATCAATTTTGCCATCAATTACCAATATGAGCATGATGGAACTGGCAGCTGATATGGGTATGGATGTAGAAAAAAGAAAAGTGCCGGTTGAAGAGTTAAGTGAATTTGATGAGGCAGGAGCCTGTGGAACAGCAGCTGTTGTTAGCCCTATCGGCAGAATAGTTGATGAAGAAAATGACAAAGTATATACTTTTTGTAAAAATAAAGATGAGGTTGGTCCTTATTGTAAAAAGTTTTATGAAACATTAATAGGAATACAGTTTGGCGAAATTGAAGATAAGCTGGGGTGGATAGATTATATTGATATTGAGTAAATTTAATGACAAAAAAAGAAAGAAAAATATCAGGAAGCAGACTGCGTAGTTCATATTTTACAACAATTATTAGTGTGGCTCTCGTGCTTTTTTGTCTGGGAATCGTTGGATTTCTTATTTTGAATGCACAAAAAGTTTCAGAGTACGTAAAGGAGAATATTGGCTTTGCAGTTTATATTAAAAATGAAGCAAAAGAAGTTGATATCATCAGATTACAAAAACTTCTTGATGCAAAAAAATATGTTAAAAGTACCCGCTATGTTTCCAAAGAAGAAGCTGCAGAAGAATTAAAGAAGGAGTTGGGAGAAGATTTTGTTGAATGGATGGGATACAATCCCTTGCCTCCTTCTATTGATGTCTATCTGTTTGCTGAATATGCCCATACTGATAGTGTGCCCTGGATACATCAGGATCTGATGCACTATCAGGTTGTTGAGGAAGTTGACTATCAGGAGGATATGCTTGTTTTGATCAATGATAATGTAGAAAAGATCAGTTTCATTATTATAGGATTTAGTTTTTTGCTTTTTTTGATCGCACTTACATTGATCCACAATACAATTCGCCTGTCTGTTTATTCAAAACGTTTTATTATTAGTACGATGCAGTTGGTTGGAGCAACCAATGGCTTTATTCGAAGACCTTTTTTAAGAAAGGCTGTTATTATCGGGCTGCTCGCTGCTATTATTGCAATTTCTTTATTGACAGGTTTTATTTATCTCGCTGATCAACAGGTAAAAGGAGTGTTACAATTTCAGGATTATACATTGCTGGCAATTTTATATGCTGCAGTTGCTTTAACAGGTGTTGTGTTAAATTATCTCTCAACCTTTTTTGCAGTGAATAAATACTTGAAAATGAAGATTGATGACCTGTATTTTTAAGTAAGATCTTCAAAAAAATATCTCCGTTTATTTAAAAATTTATGTAGGTTTGCAGATTAAATTTAAATTAAAGAATTAGAGATGGCAAAAAAAAAGCAAGATGAAATAATAGAGATGCCTTTTCGAAAGGAAAATTATAAGCTGATGGCGATTGGCTTTGGAATTATTGTTCTTGGTTTTATCCTGATGGTGGGAGGAAAATCTCCCGATCCGGCAGAATTTAATCCTGAAATATTTAGTTTTAGAAGAATAACACTGGCTCCGATGTTGGTGCTTTTCGGTTATTGTTTTCAGGTGTATGCAATTTTAAAAAAACCGAAAGAAAAAACAAACCATGTCTGAGATTAAAGTAATGATATATGTTTTATGACATTATTTGAAGCGTTTATCCTTGGACTTGTTCAGGGATTGACAGAGTTTTTACCTGTAAGTAGCAGTGGGCATCTGGAATTGGGTAATGTTTTATTGGACGTTCAGAATCATGAAAATCTCACTTTTACAGTCATCGTTCATGGTGCTACTGTATTGAGTACTATTGTGGTGCTGTTCCATGAGATATGGAAGATCATTAAGGACAGTCTGAAATGGGAGTGGAATGAATCAACAAAATTTATATCCTTGATAGCAGTGTCCATGATCCCGGTTCTTGTTACAGGCTTATTATTTGAAGAAAAAATTGAATCGGTTTTTACCGGGAACGCAGTATTTGTCGGGTTTATGTTGCTTATCACTTCCCTTCTCCTGACACTTGCTCATTTTATGAAAAGGAGGGAGGATCAAGTAACATACCGTTCTGCTTTTTTGATCGGTATTGCACAGGCGTTTGCAGTTTTACCGGGAATTTCCCGGTCAGGGGCAACAATAGCCATTGGATTGCTTCTTGGGGTTGATAAGCGTGTGATAGCAAAGTTCTCTTTTCTGATGGTTTTGCTTCCAATTATTGGAGCGAATATATTAAAAATATCCGATATTGGAAGCCAACAGGAAAGTGTTGATGTAATGCCTCTATTCGTTGGGTTTTTTACTGCCTTTATAGCAGGTGTGTTTGCCTGTAAGTGGATGATTGAAATTGTGAAGCGAGGAAAGTTGATTTATTTTGCGACCTATTGTGCTGTTGTCGGTAGTGTAACGATCATATTAGGATAAAAGAATGTACAAAGGAGTAAAAAACAGAACTTTGAATCATGGATTTTCAGGAAGGGGCAATTTTATTATTTAATAAACCATTTGGATGGTCATCTTTCTATTTGGTAAATAAGATGCGTTATATTATTTGCAGAAGCAGAGAAATAAAAAAACTTAAAGTAGGTCATGCAGGAACCCTTGATCCACTGGCTACCGGATTGTTGGTGGTGTGTACCGGAAAATCCACGAAAAAGATAACAGGCATACAGGATATGAAAAAAGAATATGTAGCGGTGCTGAAACTTGGTGCAACAACTCCCAGTTTTGATCTTGAAACAGAAGAGGATCAGATCTATCCGACAAGGCATATAAGCAAAGAAATGGTCGAAAAAACGCTAAAGGACTTTCTCGGAGAACAACAGCAAATACCTCCTCTCTTTTCCGCAATAAAATTAAAAGGAAAAAGAGCTTATGAATACGCAAGAAAAGGAGAAGATATAACGTTAAAAAGTAAACAGGTAAATATTTATGAAATTGAACTCATCTCTTTTGTTGAAAAAGAAATAAAATTACGGATTCTTTGCAGCAAAGGAACATACATACGGTCTTTGGCCAGAGATATAGGCATCGCACTAAAATCGGGGGCTTACTTGTCAGAACTTGAGAGAACAAGAATAGGAAATTATCGTATTGAGGATGCTTTTACCGTGGAAAATTTTGAAAAGCAAATGGCTTGTTTGGATTAGAATTTTTTTTGAATTAAATATAAATAAATATATCAAGGACATGAAGTTATCTCATTTTTCTTATACCTTGCCGGAAGAGTTAATAGCCCAATATCCGGTAAAGAACAGGGATGAATCTAAACTGATGGTTATCAATCGTGATACGGAAGAAATAGAACACCATCAGTTCAGAGATATTATTAACTATCTGGATGACAGGGATGTGATGGTGTTTAATAACACCAAAGTTTTTCCTGCAAGATTGTATGGTAACAAGGAGAAAACAGGAGCCAAAATAGAGGTTTTTCTGCTTAGGGAATTAAGCCAGGAACAAAAACTTTGGGATGTATTGGTTGATCCCGCCAGAAAAATCAGAATAGGCAATAAGCTTTATTTTGGCGAAAGTGATGAGTTGGTCGCTGAAGTTATTGACAATACCACATCAAGAGGCAGAACACTCAGGTTTCTTTATTATGGAAGTTACGATGAATTTAAAAGAAAACTTTTTGACCTGGGAGAAACTCCTATACCAAAATTTATTAAACGTCCGGTTGAGGATATTGATGATGAACGTTACCAGACGGTTTATGCAAAGCATGAAGGTGCTGTTGCAGCCCCTACAGCAGGGATGCATTTTAGCAGGGAGTTATTAAAAAGACTGGAGATCAAGGGAATTGATCGTGCTGAAATAACACTGCATGTGGGAATGGGAAATTTCAGAACTGTGGATGTGGAAGATCTTACAAAACACAAAATGGATTCTGAACAAATGATGATAACAGAAGACGCTTCCCGGATTGTGAATAAAGCCAAGGAAAGAAAAAAGAATATTTGTGCTATCGGGACAACAACAACAAGAGCCCTGGAAACATCTGTCACAACCGATGGGTTTTTGAAACCTTTTGAAGGATGGACCAATAAGTTCATCTTCCCGCCTTATGAATTCCGTGTCCCTACCATGTTGGTGTCCAATTTTCATCTTCCATATTCCACATTGTTAATGATGGTTTCAGCTTTTACGGGATATGAACTTTTGTTCAGGGCCTACGAAATAGCAAAAAAAGAAAAGTATAGGTTTGGAACTTATGGCGATGCCATGTTAATTATCTAAATGGATCATGTAAAACCCAAAAAAAAACTCGGACAACATTTTTTGACAGATAAAAATATCGCAGAAAAAATTGTTGCGGGTTTATCTTTTCACCATTACAAAAAAGCATTTGAGGTTGGAGCCGGAACAGGTATATTAACAGGCATTCTCTACCCATTGCTCCAAAAGAATTTTGTTGCTGTTGATGTGGATGCAGAATCTGTTGCCTATCTCAAAAATAAATATCCCGGACTACAAGTCCTTGAAGCAGATTTTTTGAAACTCAACCTGAAAACGATAATTAAGAAGAAAACAGCAATTATCGGAAATTTTCCATACAATATTTCTTCGCAAATATTTTTTCATCTCCTGGATTCAAAAGATGATATCCCCGAGATTGTCTGCATGATACAAAAAGAAGTAGCAGAGAGAATAGCTTCTTTGCCGGGAACTAAAGAATATGGTATATTGAGTGTTTTGTTGCAAGCCTGGTATGAAATTGAATATCTATTCACAGTAAAGCCGGGGGCTTTTTACCCCCCCCCTAAAGTCAACTCGGCTGTTATCTGCCTGAGACGTAATAAAAGAAAAAGCCTTGCCTGTGATGAGGATTTGTTCAGAAAAGTAGTAAAAACATCTTTTAACCAAAGAAGAAAGATAATTCGTAATTCACTAAAAAGTTATTTATTACCTTTGACACATGATGTTCCTTTTTTAGAGAAGAGACCTGAAGAACTTGATGTGGAACAGTTTATTCTTTTAACAAAGAGCATAGCAAAAATTAAATAATCGTATCAGGTAATGCAATTTGAATTAAATAAAGAGTATATCGATCACTTGTTTTCTTTGATAGAGAACAATAAGAAAGAGGAAGTGGAAGCAATGATGAAGGAGCTTCATCCTGCTGATATTAAAGAGATATACGATGTGATCAATATTGAACAGGCCCGCTATATTCATTTGCTTCTTGATAATGAACAGGCTTCGGATGTTTTGATTGAACTTGAAGAGCCTGATAGAAAAAGATTTTTAAAAGTCCTGCCGGGAGAACTTATTGCTAAGCAATATATTAACCACATGGACTCTGATGATGCCGCTGATGTGATAGGTGAATTATCAGAAGAAGTGAGGGAGGAGGTTTTGTTCCACCTCGAAGATATTGAGCAGGCAAGCCATATTCTTGACCTTCTCGGATATGAAGAGGATACGGCAGGAGGCCTGATGGCAAAAGAACTTATTGTTGTTAATGAAAACTGGAATATTGCTACCTGCCTGCAGGAAATGCGAAAACAGGCAGATGTTGTGGATGAGGTATATTTTGTATATGTGGTAGATAACCACCAGGTGTTAAAAGGTATTGTTTCTCTAAAAAAGATGTTGTTGTCGTCTGAAAAAACAATTGTAAAAGACATTTTACAAATGGATGTTGTATCGGTAAAAGCAACAACTCCAAGTGAAGAGGTAGCCAATATAATGGATAAGTATGATCTGGTGGCAATGCCGGTTGTAGATAGCCTGGGACGATTGATCGGGCGTATCACCATTGATGATGTTGTGGATTTTATCCGGGAAGAAGCCGAAAAAAATTACAATATGGTCTCGGGTATTTCTACTGATATTACACCCAGTAGTGGAGTGTGGAACCTGACACGAGCCAGATTTCCCTGGTTGCTGATCGGGTTAATAGGCGGAATCTTCGGAGCTCAGATTATAGGAGTCTTTGAATATGATATCGGAATGTATCCGGAAATGGCCTTTTTTCTCCCTTTGATCGCTGCTATGGGAGGTAATGCCGGTGTGCAATCATCAGCCATTATGGTACAGGCCCTGGCGGGACAGACACTCGGACTGGAAAAT
>CAYSRH010000059.1:0-1135 GCA_964433245.1 uncultured Bacteroidales bacterium
AACCGATAAAAAAACAATATTTTTTTTCATTTGTTATAGTTTTAATGTTTATCATCTTTTTGTAAAAATAGTAAAATTATCAGTGTTGAACAACCATTGGCAAACTATTTTTCAATATATTAGAATCTAACAAGATATATATTAGTAAGTTTTTTTTACCTTTACAATATCTTGTCATCTAAAAACATGATTGTTTAATAACAGAAAACAGAATGAAAAAAAGAGAAAACCCGGTATCTGCTGAAATCATACAAAGAAAAATTAGAGAGACGGTTTTGCTTAAACTCACAAATCATTTTCTTTCTGTAATTGTATTATTATTTATGTTAACACACTCTGTTCTGGCTATTTTTCTATCAAAATTCCCTGCAGGTTTATTGTTGCCACTTATGGGATTACAGATAATCAATCTTACTTTTTTAAAGGGGCGAAGCCCTCATACCGGATTTTTCACAATTATTTCTTTGTCTGTGTTTCTTCTCGTTTTATTGATTAGTTGGCCTTCTTACAGTTTTTTATGGCTTCTCACATTCCCCATTATCACTTTATACAGCATGGAATTTAAATTCGGACTAATCACATCTTTAATCTTTTTTGTAGCAATAACAATTCTGATCATCGTAATTCCGATAGAAATTCATTTTGATCAATCCTTACTTCTATCCGGTGCCGGCGTATATTTTTTAATTTTACTTATCGCAGGAGGTCAGGAATATTTCAACCTGAAAAGAAACTCCATAATGCAGGATTCTATTCAAAGTCTGGAACAAAAAATGAATTTTAATGAAGGTTTTATAAATTCTTTATCTCATCAAATAAGAACTCCTCTGAATAACATTTTAGTGGTTGCCAACATGATTGTAAAAAGTAGTCTGGGAGAACGCCAACGCGACCATATCAACACTATTATTCAATCATCCAACAATTTGGTGAATGTGGTTAACAAAATAAGCCGACTGTCAGATATTGATATTACAGATAAAAAGGGCGACAATTTCCCTTTTGATTTGAGAAGCAATATTGCCAACACGTTTCATTTTTTCAAATCAGAGCATGATAATATTCAGGTTGATATACATTTTTCCGATCCAATACCTGAAATAATAATTGGGGATCCAATCCGGTTAAAACAAAT
>CAYSRH010000059.1:1145-8676 GCA_964433245.1 uncultured Bacteroidales bacterium
TTTCTGAATCTGATAGAAAATTTTGTTATACAGGACACATTGAATAAGACCCGGATATTTACAGACGTAAGCACTATTTTTGAAAACAAGCAGAATATCCAGATACTTTTTACTGTCACATGCAACAAGATTATTCGTTCTGATGAAGGAGAGACCCTTGAAAAACCTTATTATCTTTATCAGGAAACCGGAAAAGAAAACGGGAGTTTTAATGTTGCCATTGCAAGAGAATTGGTTGAGACACAAGGAGGAAAATTTTCCATTCACTCAGGAACCAATGAAACTTCTTTCAAATTTGAGCTCTCTTACAAAAAATCTCACAAGAAAGAGAAAGACCAGACCAAAAAGAAAGAAAAAGATGCAGAAACAATAACGAATTTCAGTACTCCAAAAACTCCAGGAATCAAATTAGAAGATGCTAACATACTTCTTGTAGAAGATAACATTGTCAATCAAAAAATAGTCAATCAAAGCTTAAAAAAAATAGTTAAGTTAATTGATATTGCTAACAATGGAAAAGAAGCTCTTGATAAATTCGGAAGTTCAAAATATGACATTATTTTAATGGATATACAAATGCCCATAATGGATGGTATCACTTCCACAAAAAAAATACGCGAAATAGAATCTACAACAACACACACCCATACCCCCATCATAGCCATCACGGCAAATGCTCTGTCAGGTGACAGGGAAGAATGTCTTGCCGCAGGCATGAATGAATATATCAGTAAACCTTTTCAAATAGAAGATTTATTGGAAAAAATGCAACAATTATTGGAATAGAATAAATTATGGACGAATTCCTATAATTAATATATCATCAATTTGTTCATTCGCTCCTTTCCAGTTTTCAATACTTTCATCCAGGATATCGGCTTGTTTCTTTAATGGATATTGATGGATATTAAGCAATAAATGCCTGAATCTTCGTTTCTTGTATTTTTTATCATAAGGACCTCCAAACTGATCGGCATATCCATCTGTAAAAAGATAAAGCACATCATTTTTTTGAAGGACAAGACGATGATTGGTGAATCTTTTTTTCTTTTCATTTTCGTCAATAAGCCCTATAGAAAACCGTTCAGCCGGCAATTCCAGAATTGAGTTGTTTCGCACAACATATAAGGGATTAAAGGCTCCTGCATACTCTACGATTCCTTTTTTTCTATCAATCATACAAAAAGCAAGATCCATTCCGTCCCTCAAACTAACAGGATGTCCATCATCAAACATCTTTCTGAAATTCTCATTTAATAATTCCAGAATTTGTGCAGGTTTTTCCACTTCCTTCAAAACTGTTATCCGCCGGAACAATTCAATTCCAATCAAAGACATAAAAGCACCCGGCACCCCATGTCCTGTACAATCAACAGCTGCCACAAATGTTTTATCCTCATGTTTATTTATCCAGAAAAAATCTCCACTGACAATAGATTTCGGTTTATATAAGATAAATGCATCGGAAAAAAGTTCATGGAAAATTTCACGCGAAGGCATCATAGCTTCCTGTATTCTTTTCGCATAATTAATACTATCTGTAATATCCTTGTTTTTTATTTCAAGTTCGTATTTCTGTTTTTCTATTACCTTTGCTGCCGTTTCTTTTTCTCGTAATATCTTATTGGTCCTTATCAACTTATTGGTTCTGTATCTGATAAGACCAAAAACAACAAGTATTAACAAAAAGGCATAAAAATAATAAGCCCAACGTTGTTTGTAGAAAGGAGCCCTTACAAGAACCCTCAGCCGGGCAAATTCATCGCTCCATACACCATCATTATTAGCACCTTTTACTTCAAAAATATACTGTCCGCCGGGGATATTGGTAAATGTTGCTCTGCGATGATTTCCCAACTGAATCCATGCACCTCCACGGCTTCCTTCTCTATACATTCTATAGGCATATGTATTTTTTTTCGGATTTGTAAAATCCATCGCACTAAAATGAATTGAAAACACATTCGCAGTCGCAGGAATCTCTATTGAATTTTCAATGGGTTTATCTTGTAGTAATTTGTTTTCTGAAATGATCTCTACAAATGATATAACTGTAAGCGGTCTTCTTGTATTACGCTCAATTTGATCCGGATGAAACCAATTCATCCCATTGACTCCACCAAAAAAAAGATTGCCTTCTTTATCAAACGATGAACTCCCGTGAAAAAATTCAAATCCTTGTACGCCATCTTTTGTGTTATAAGTTTTACACAAATCCAAAGCAGGAATATACTGAACAATTCCTCTTGTAGTGCCCATCCAGAGGTTTCCATGTAAATCTTTTTCAATAGAACGAATATTACATTCGGAGGATTTTTATTTTCAAGGTTAAAAAAAAACTCCTTATTAGTACAAAATCTAAGCAAACCGTGAAGGGTGCCAACCCATAATACAGAATCCTGCAGAGCAAGGGAAAGTATCTTTCCCAAAGAAACATCAGAAAGCGTATCAGTTTGAAAAATCTTTACGCCTCCTTGCATATAATTATATTGAATCAGTTCATTTTCACTTGCTATCCAAAGTTTTCCGTCCCCCTCTGCCTCTATGGCCGACAAGCGATTAAGGGGTATTGAGCGATCGCCGTGATACAAGTGATAGATACTGATGAACTTTTTTTCTTCGTATTCAAATTTGTGTAATCCCTTATTTGTTATAAACCAAATATTACCTTGATGATCTTCAAGAATATCATACACCGGATTATTTCTAAAAATATCACATTGTAAATCAGAAAACATTACACAGGCTCCTTCTACCTGTGGGTTTTCTCCCGAGAATATTACACCCAATCCACTGGTTGTTCCCACCCATATAAATCCGCGAGAATCTTTAAAAACAGACTGCACATAATCATCTGCTAATTTAAATTGCTTTCTGCCCAGCCTATGGTAATGCGATAATATTTTTTGATGTTCAACATCCACACAAAAAAGCCCTTGATCCCTTGATCCCATCCAAACCTCATTAATATTCTCAACATGAATAGCTGATATTGCATTCGAAGGAATATTGACTCCAAAATTTTCCTCATTACGGACCAGATTAAATTTAGCCGGTTTCAAGTCAAATTTTAACAATCCGCTTTTCGTTCCAATCCATAATATATTGCTTTTATCTTTGGTAATACTATATACAGGAACTATATCAAGGAACCTGTTATTGTGAATGAATCTGCGTGATGGAACCAATCGCATATCTTCTTTTAAAACAAACAAACCTCTATTTGTTGCGACTAACACACCTGTTTCATCGTCAAAAAAAATATCATTAATCTGCTTGTATCCATGAGCATCTTTTGCCTTCCCGACACATTCAATTCGTTCAAAATAATGATTATCCCTGTCAAAGTAATACAAGCCTTCAATAGTTCCTACGAGGAGGTTGGTTTTTTCTTCATGTTCATATTCAATTATTGCGGTAACAAACTCATTTTTCAATTTTTCTCCTGTTCTTTCACTATATCCAAAACGTTGAAAAAGTTCCAGTTCCTTGTCAAAATACAACAATCCATCTTTTGTTCCAAGCCATAACATTCCCTTGCTATCTTCCTTCAGAGGGAAAGACATATCATTTTGCACATACGTAAAAGGATTATTATAATGTTCAAAAAACCGTTTTTCATAGGTTTCAGAATCAATACGAATCAGGCGTTTTTCTGTTTTCGCCCACACATTTTGGTTTGCATCCACAAACAACGAATACACAACAGGAAGATCATTTCTCACTCTTGTCACCTTGACCGTATGAAAAACATGCTTGGTCTTATCATAAATTGCTATATGATAATTTGTCGCAATCCATATTTTCCCATCGTCAGTTTCTTCTATTGCTCTGATATAATTATCGGAAATAGAATTTTGCAAGGAAGGATTTACTCGGAAAACTTCAAAATTATACCCATTGTAAAGATTTAATCCATCCCTTGTTCCAATCCAGAGATAACCTTCACTATCTTCAAATAAACAATTTACAGTTGTTTGGGAGAGTCCATCCTGCACAGAAAAATAAGATGATGCCTGCAATGTTTTTTCTTTGGCATGCAAAAAACACGAAAAAAAAAACAAAACTACAAAAAAGAAGATATGACAAGGATTTCTATATATGAACATTATTTTAACCATGTCTATTTATCTTCTTTTTACTTATTCAAGTAAAAATAAGTTTCAAATATTTTTTTTATTTCTTCAGAAGGAGAGTTTTTTATGTTCCACTCTTTGTTCCCAAAAATTTTCTCATTTATTGCAGCAATTGTTTTTTGATCAGAAATTGCAATATCGGGCCATTTTCTACCACTGATTTCTTTTTTCCTTGTGCAATTAAAGAAAGCACAAGCATTCTCTTTATCTATATTCTTCTTTAACATATCCCTATCAGGATCAAAATTAGATAACATGATCCAGGTCAGTAAATAATCATTATGTTCTAAATCAATATTATCAACAAAGATCACTCCTTTTGGTTTCCATTTATGTTGAAGAAAAGATTGAACAAGGTCATCGGTCAATAGGTCATGAAATTCATTCACTGCAATAATTAACAACGGGAACCATGTGTTTTCCCCTGACAATTGTTTGGATTTTACTATATTTTCTGATGTTTCATTAATCAGAGACAAGTCATAGGGACTATTATCTATATTCTCTTCATTCTCTTTTTTCTTTTGTGTTGCATCCAAAAAAAGTTTTCCTCCAAAAGATTTACTTTTTGTTGCATGTTCCAAAATATCCATCGGACCACTGCTCAAATGTATATCAGAAAAGACATCCACATAGCGCACAATTTTTCCTATTACCTCTTTATATGACAATAGATTTACATCCGGGTCAAAAGCTACCAATACTTTGTTGAACATCATTTGTCCTGCTCCCCACAATGCATGCATTACTTTTAGTGCATGTCCGGGGTACGATTTTTTAAAAGTTATCAAGGTAAGGTTATGCCCAACACCCGGTCCGGGAATGTGCATTTGTTGCAGTTCCGGCAATATTGTTTTTTGGAGAACCGGCAAAAATAATTTTTCTGTTGCTTTTGCGATATAGTAATCTTCCTGTGGTGGAACACCGACAAGTGTAGCCGGGTACACTGCATTTCTTTTGTATGTAATTGCCGTGACATGAAATTTCGGGTACCAGTCTGCATAAGAATAGAATCCCGTATGATCGCCAAAAGGACCTTCCCACGCAAGATCTTCCTTCGGGTCAACATAACCTTCAATCACGATATCAACATCAGCGGGAACTCTTAATTTTTGTGTTTTACAAGGAACGAGTTTAACCGGCTTACTTCTCAAAAATCCGGCAAGGAGGTATTCATCAACATCTTTGGGCAAGGGGGCTGTTGCTGCATAGGTATAAACGGGGTCTCCTCCTAATGTTACTGCCACCGGCATTTTTTTTCCCGCTTTCTTATATTTCTGAAAATGAGAAGCTCCATCCTTATGCATATGCCAATGCATTCCGGTCGTGTTTTTATCAAACACCTGCATTCGATACATGCCTACATTTCTCTTTCCTGTCTCGGGATCTACTGTATGTACAACCGGCAAGGTAATAAAAGGTCCTCCATCTTTGGGCCAGCATTTCAACACAGGCAATGCAAAAAGGTCAGGTTCGGGCATAATTCTTTGCTGACAAATCCCTTTACGAACATTCCGGGGCATGATCCTCCCCATTTTAATTAATGCATAAAGTAATTTTAGTTTTCCATAACGATCAGGATTTAATAAGACGTTCATTATCTCTTTTACTTTATCTCCAACAGCATTAATTGAATTTATCCGAAGCGCCATGGACATTCTTTTGTCTGAACCCATCATATTTGTAAGAACAGGGAAATCTGTACCTGTGTCATAAAAAAGAATCGCCTTACCACCTTGGTTTGTTTTTGCAATACGATCAGTATATTCAGCAATCTCGAGATCAGGGTTTACAAAAGAATAAACTTCAATAAGCTCTCCTTTATCCTTCAGGTTGGCAATAAAATTCTGCAACAACATATTATTTTATTGTAAAAGAATCATTTTCCTCTTCATTCTTTATTTTGTCTTCCACTATTTTTTCAATGATCTTTGTTGTCAGTGATTTTGGTCTTTCTATAGGATATCCCAAAGCCCTGTCCCAAATCACATTTGCGGTTACCCCTATTGCCCTGCCAATAGCAAAAAGAACCGTATAAAACTTATATTCCCTGACACCATAATGCCATTGGATCACACCTGACTGAGCATCGACATTAGGCCACGGATTTTTCACTCTGCCATATTGTTGCAAAACAGGAGGCACTACTCTATATAACATATCAACATACGCAAAGACCGGATCCTCACGCATATGTTTTAAACAAAAATTTCTTTGCAGAATATACCGGGAATCTGTATTGCGCAGAACAGCATGTCCAAATCCCGGGATAACCCTTCCACTTTGAATGGTATCCAACACATATTGCCTCACTTCATCTTCATCAGGAGGAGAATCTCCCATTCGATCCATCAGCTTTTGCAACCAGATAAGGACATCCTGACTTGCTAATCCATGCAGAGGTCCTGCCAATCCATTGATCATTGCTGAAACGCTTAAATAAATATCCGATAAAGAACTTGCCACGAGGTGTCCTGTATGTGCACTAACATTTCCACCTTCATGATCTGAATGTGTAATAAAATACATTCTTGAAACATCATCATAAGGTCCGGGCATCCCCATCATATTTGCAAAATCACCACCAAAATCCAAATCAGCACGGGAAGGATTCATTTTTCCATTTCTGTAAAGTTTGGCATAGATCATTGCTGCTATTTCAGGCAACTTTGCCAAGAGATTTAACCCGTCTTCATACATTGGCTCCCAGTAATCATTTTTCTTCATCCCTTCAACATAGGCTTTATTAAATTGAGACTCATGCTGCATCGCAATAACAGCAGCAGAGAGCAATGCCATGGGGTGACTTTTTTCGGGATAGGAATCAATTACTTCTTTGACATAATCAGGTATTTTCCTTCTTTTTTTCAACTCTTCAATTACATCTTCCACGTCCTGATCCGTTGGCATTTCACCTGTTAAAAACAAAAATAAAAGTCCTTCTACATAAGGCATATCAGCTCCTTTCGGACAAGGGAGGGCTTTCATTACTTCTTCAAGAGTAAATCCCTGGTATCTGATTCCTTCGTATGGGTCAAGATGAGAAATATCAGTAACCAAACATTTCAGATCTCTCAAGCCTCCAAATATTTTCCCGATCGTCACTTGATCCACAACGATGTCTGCATGCTCAGAAACAAGATGGTTTTTTCTTTCTCTTGCAACTTTAATTTTTTCAAATAATCTTTCTTTTAATTCAGACATAATTACAATGAATAGTTTTTTGCTTATATGATCAGGAGTATTTCAGAAAGGTAAATATAACAAAATATTAAAAACCTGTAACAGAAAACATACTTCAATTTTATCGTTGGCTTTATTTATTTTTTAATCAGTAATGTCCGATTAAATTCCAACAGGTCACCGCTACGCGGTTATGTACTTCATCTATTTCA
>CAYSRH010000060.1:0-8661 GCA_964433245.1 uncultured Bacteroidales bacterium
AAGCCACTACCTTTGTCGCAGCAATAACACAATCGTATTGATGAACATTCTTCTTATTGTAGCCGCCAACAGCTGGGATCCCCTGCGAAAACAGGATCCCTTTATGCCCTTGTCGCTGCCGATCCTCGCTTCCTGTGCCCCGAAGCACGACTACCCCTTTGAAAATCTGTTGAGCGAAGAGGAACCGGCGATTGATTTTGATGGCGACTATGATCTGGGGGGCATCAGTTTTCGTGTATCCGCCACAAGCAAGGCGTTTGAGCTGGCTGATGCTTTCCGGATGCGCCATGTGCCTGTTGTGCTGGGCGGTCCACAAGCCTCCTGCATTCCACTGGAAACAAAAAAATATGCTGATGCTGTGGTGGTGGGCGAAGCGGAAGATACGTGGCCGGTACTTTTGCAAGATTTAACCGACAGTCAATTGCATGACTTTTATCTTGCTTCTCCGGCACTTACAAGGCAAGAGATGGCAAATTACAAAGTCTATACGGCAGCAGGTTTTCCGAGTCTAAGCACTGTACCCCTGCCCCTTCGCAAGTATTTCCCTACCCGCTACACCTTTCCCATGACCTACGCAGCACGCGGCTGTCCTATTGATTGCAGCTTTTGTTGTGTAAGCCCCTTGTTCGGCACCTGCATGCGTTACCGGAAAATTGAGGATGTGGTGCATGAAATTAAACAGTTCGGGCGCATGTTCTACCTGATTGATGACACGGTACTGGGACGAAAAAACTCCTATGCTTATTACAAAGAACTTTACACCCGGCTTATCTCGCTCCCAAAAAAACGATTCTGGACAGGTCAGGCTAACCTGAATGCGGTAGCAGACGAGGCAGGCAGGGAAGTGATTCGCCTGGCAGCGGAATCCGGACTCACCTATGTAGCTGTTGGCATGGAAACCTTCAATCCGGAAGACATGCTAGCAAGTGGCGTGGCACCCAAAATGGGCATACAGGGGTGCGATGATCCGCTGGAAGCGATTGGCGACAATATAGCCTACATCCAGTCACAGGGCATTGCCCTCTCGGGCTGGTTCACCATAGGTCTGGAAAACGACAGCAAGTCGCTATGGGAGAAAACCCTGCAATACTGTATTGACAGGCACATCCTTCCTGTATTCTCCCCTATCCAGGCATTGGAGGGAACACGCTATTATGATGAACTCCGGCAAGAAGGAAAGCTCACAGATGCCTCAAAACATGTCACCAACGTGCAGCATAGCAGCCTGCAAGACCGCGATTTTATTGACATATTGCAGCATACCTTACACGAAGCATACGCAACAAAAGTTTGCATTCGAAGGGCTTTTTTTTATTTAAAAAAACTACGTACACGAAAATTCGGTTTTTACGCCTTGCTTTACCGGATGATTTTTATTATCATTACACAACGCAGACTCAAGCGTGTATTAAAACAAGAAATCAAACGATTTAATTTACGTTTACAAGATGCAATTTAAATACCATTTTGATGTGCGCGGTTACGAATTAGATGCCTTTGGGCATGTCAACAACGCCGTATATCTGAATTATTATGAGCAGGCCCGCTGGGAGATTATGCGGGAAATTGGTCTGTATGAGTATTTCAAAGCATCAGGCAATTTCCTGATTGTCATCGAAGCACAACTGAAATATATAAAAGAACTCAATCTTTTTGAAAAGGCCACGATCGAAAGTTCCTTTCATAAGGAAGGTTTTTTTATTGTTTTTAAGCAGATACTGCTTAATGAACAGGGAGAAAGAATCAACCGTGCAAACATCAAATGTCTGTTTGTTGACAAAAACAGGTTGCCTTTGGACAATCCTGAACAACTAAACCCCTACCTGAGTCATGACAAATCTTAAGATGCATAATGAAACGGCAGTACTCACCCTGAATCATCCGCCCGACAACCGACTGACTTCACCGGTTTGGGTTGATCCCGGAGCATTGCTTGCATTTCTGGATAAGAACAAAGCCAAATCTTTAGTTATCACTGGCGCAGGCAGGCACTTTTCCAATGGTGCTGACCTGGCATCCATACAAGCGATGCTGAATAAAGGAGTGTTGGCAGAGCAACTGAAGCAGGGAAAAAAGTTACTCCACACCCTCTGGCAATTGAACATCCCCGTCATGGCAGCCATTGAAGGGGTTTGCTTTGGTGGCGGATTGGAGATTGCCTTGTCCACACACCTGCGCATCATGTCTGAAAAAGCACTGATGACCTTTCCGGAAACCATGCAAAACCTCATGCCCGGACTGGCTGGAAACTGGCAGATAAAGAAACACCTGACGCTGGGAAAAAGTATGGAAATGCTATTGGGAAACAAGATATTCAATGCAGAAGAGGCAATGAAAGAAGGTTTGACAGACTTCATCTGTCCGTCCAAAAGCAGTCTGAATTTTGCACTAAGCCTATCAGAGAAAATGACGAAGGACAAACCTATGCATGTCATCCAACACGTGATGCAAGCCTTAAAAAACAGCTACGAAATGCCCCGGGAAGAAGCACTGAAAGAAGAAACCCGGTTGTTTCGCGAGCTGGCACAACAGATGATAAATGATGAAAAATAAGCCTTTTTTCAAACATACAGAAACCATTGCATTAAAAGCTTTTGAGACCTTGCTAAAGCGGCATTATTTGGATGTTTTTTTTACCTCAGCAGAAATTGTCGCTTACGGACAGGAAAAACGACTAAGAAGTCTGGGTGTACGCTGGCTCGCAAAAAAAATGATTATTGCGCTACTGGAAGAGAATCATATAGCCGGCATTTGTTTTACAGACCTAAGCATTCTCAGCATGCCCAAGGGAAAACCACAGCTGCAAATCAGAACAAACGAAGAACTACCTACGATACATATATCACTTTCACACACAAGGAATTTACTCACTGCCCTGATCATTATAGAAAAAAAAGATAGCAAGCAAGAGCAACCTGCATGAACAAAAAACCCATCACATACCACGAAGAAGAAAACATTGGGTACATCACCCTTTGTTCGCCACCCGGCAACGAAATGAACAGTTTTTTTTTCAACTCGCTGCTTGCTATCTGTGAGAAGCACCTGCTCCAGACTTCCCTTCGTGGCTTAATCATACAAGCGGAGGGGCGACATTTTTCAAGCGGTGCCGTAGTGCCTGAATTAACAGCAACTATTCAGCAAGACAAAAAAAACAGGATACCACAACAGCTACAACACAACAGCCGGGCTTTTCAGCTCATCAGAAATTTCAATAAGCCTGTCGTTGCCCTGCTCAAAGGCATTTGCTACGGCAGCGGCTTTGAACTGGCACTTTGTGCACACTACCGCATCGCCACACGCAACACAAGGATCTGCCTGCCCGAATGTTCTTTTGATTTGATGCCCGGACTGGGTGGTATTTTCAACACCTCCCAATTCCTCAGTAGCGGACGTGCCCTGGAGATGATACTCACAGGAAAAACATTGGATGCGGAAGAAGCGAAAGCAGTCGGACTGATTGACAACATTGTTACAAAGGATACGCTTTATAAAACTGTTTTAGGGTATATAGAATAGTTTTTAACCACACGTGAGGTAGCAGGGTGGTAGCAGGGTGCTTACATTACAAAATCCCTAAAATTCTCTGAGTTAACGACTTTACATTCAGAATTGTATTGTGAGGTAAAAGTACTGGAGAATTTCACTTTTTTTCTTGGATTCCATTTCATTTCGTACGCATAAATCCGGCTATTTTTCTCTTCTATATAATCTATTTCTTGCTGTTGCGTCGTTCTCCAAAAATAACTTTTCGCATACATATTATTGTAATCCAAATATTTCCTTCGTTCACTAATTAAAAAATTCTCCCACAAGGCACCCTTGTCTTGTCTGACAGAAAACACCTGCAATTGACCCATAATAGCATTTCTCACCCCATTATCATAGAAATATATCTTATTATTCTTTTTGATTTCATTTCGTAAATTTCTGCTGAAGGAAGATAGCCTAAAAATCACATACGCTTTCTCAAGAATATCAACATACCTAACTATTGTTTTTGGATCTAAGCTAACCATTTCAGACAACTCACGCAAAGACACTTCCTGCCCCACCTGATAAGCCAGTGCTTGTAATAATTTTTCAATTTCAGCAGGTTTTTTAATGCCTCCATACATCAATACATCTTTGTATAAATAGCTATCTGTTAATTCATGTAACACTTTTTCGGATTCTGCCCTGTAGTTGAGGACATCGGGGTATAGTCCAAAGACTAATCTGTTTTCTATATCTTGTTGCGCTTTTACGTACCCTTCATGCTGTTCAAATTCCTTCCAGGAAATTGGCCACAAATGATATGACCATTTTCTTCCTGTTAAAGGCTCATGTGTTTGTTGTGTTAATTCAAATGATGATGAGCCACTTAATATCAATTGCTTATCTCTGACATGATCAATAAATAATTTTGACGTTACACCAATATTCTCAATTTTCTGCGCCTCATCAATAAAAATAATCTTGTAATTACCTGCTATCTGTTTTAACACTTCTATGCTGACATTCGTAAGCATTTTTTGAACGATAGGATCCTCTCCATCCAGAAGCAAAGCATTCTCCGCATTCGATTTTAATAAAGTTTTTATTAAAGTTGTTTTGCCTGTTTGTCTTGGACCAGTTACTATGATTGCTTTACCCGAAAACAATTTTGCCTGAATATTTTTCTCTAATATACGTTGAATCATTTCTTTTTTTCGACAAATATAACACTTTTTCAGGAATCAAATCCTTAATTATTATAAAAATTACGGATTTAGTTCCTGAATTATTAAGAAACTGCGTTATGCGAATACCTATTGATCGCTACGAACACTCCGATTTAGTGCTTGCAGACAAATAATGCAATACATGGTAAAGATTTATTCTTATTTTTGTGGAGATGTACAACAAAGTAAAAATAACAGGTTCGGGGCATTTCCTTCCGGGAAAGCCAATCCCTTTTGAGCAGGTTGACCACTATCTTGGAGCGTTGGAGCAAGCACCGCGTAAGATTCAGAAATGGCTGGGTCGCATCAAAAAAATCATGGGCGAACTCATTGAGGTTGACTATTACCATTTTGCGATTGATCCGGACAGCAGAGAATTCACCGAAGACAATATCAGCATGTCGGTCAAGGCTGCCAAAAAAGCCCTGAAAAATGCCTCGATAGAAGCCACAGACATTGATTTTATTGCGTACGGCAGTGCCCACCAGGATCAGATGCCTACGGCAAGTGTCCGCATTCAGGAGGCACTCGGCATTGAAAGCTGCGCAGAACTATCTATTCATGCCAACTGTACCTCCGCCTATAAAGCCTTGCTTACAGCCTTCGACTTCCTGCGAACGGGTCGCTACAAAAAAGCATTGGTGCTGTCAAGTGGCATCTCCTCCTCCGAGTTACGCAGCGAATACTACAACCAGGCACTGGTGACCAAAGAAGAGCTTTTCCTACGTTATTTCCTCAGTGATGGCGCAGGTGCACTTATTTTAGAAGCGCAGGAAGAAAACGCACCACAAGAAGGTCTTTACCTGGAACATTGCTACATGGAATCCATCGGAGGGAAAAAGCCGGCTGCCATGGGCAACCGAAGACCCGCCTATTTTATGAATCCACAGGAAGAATATGAAAAAGGCTACCACCACCTGGCACAGCTTTTCAACGAAAACCTCAGAGACCTGTTCAATGAGTCAGACGGTTCCGTCTTTTTCAAAGGACTACAACGCATGTTAACACAATACCCCATCAACAAAGAAAAAATTCGTTATTTTCAGGTCAACTTCCCCTCCCGGCACATTTCTGAAATTATCATGGACGAATGTCAATCCATCGGCATACAGAGAAAAACACTTTACACCAAAATGTCCTCCATGGGATACATCGGACCACCAATGGTTTTTACCTGTTTGGATAAAATTCGCAGGGAAGAACAATTACGTACCGGAGATCTGCTGTTAAGTTTTGTAACCGAAGTGAGTAAATTTATGCAGGCCGGGTTTGTGGCGCAATATTATTAATTTTACGCTCTATGTCAGACAATATATATAAAGTCCTCCTTATACGACCCAAACAACAACTCAAACACTACTCCACACAGTTTGAAATGGCACATATGATGGGGAAAAAGACGGCCAATTCTGCCCTGGCCCTTCCTACACTGGCAGCACTAACGCCAAGACACTACAAGATTACCATTGTAGATGAAGAAATGGGCGAAAAGGCAACAGGAAGAAAAGCTGACCTCGTGGGCATCAGTCTGATCACCAGCAATTCCGAAAGAGGCTACGAAATTGCAGACCACTACAAAAAGCGGGGCATCAAAGTGATATTGGGCGGTCCATATGCCAGTTACTCCCCTGACGAAGCATTACAACATGGCGATACTGTTGTGATAGGCGAAGCCGAAGAAATATGGTCGCAAGTGCTGGATGATTTCGAAAAGGAACGCTTACAAAAAATATATCAGGCAACAAAAAAAAATCCCTTTGAAACAGCGGTCATCCCGAGATGGGATCTGGTGAACACCAACAATATACTCTCCATCAACATTCAGGCTTCGCGCGGCTGTCCCTTCCAATGCGAATTCTGTCTGACATCCCAACTATTCGGAAGAAAAGTCAGGCGCCGGGCAATTGAAAACGTGGTAGAAGAGATCAAACAGGCGCCACTTAAAAACCTCTTTTTTGTGGATGACAACCTGACCCTGAACAAGGCTTACGCATTGGAACTCTTTGATGCCATCAAACCACTGGGCGTGAGCTGGATGTGCCAAAGCAGTGTGGATGTGGCAGATGACCCGGTCTTTCTCAAAAAAATGGCGGAAGCCGGATGCAAATACATTCTGGTGGGCTTCGAATCCATCAACGAAAAAAGCCTGAAAGAAACACACAAACACCAAAATAACAAGGACAGGTACTTAGAAATTATTGAACGCATCCACCAGGCAGGCATCCATGTATATGCATCCTTTATCATTGGCTTTGACCATGATACAAAAAAAGACTTTGCATTGTTCAAAGATTTCATTCAGGAAGCCAATCTTCCCGTTTTTATGCTCAGCCTCCTGGGTTCCACAAAAGGAACAGAATTGCATGCACGTTTAGAAAAAGAAGGCAGGCTATACAAAAACCTTAGCAAAAACTACAATGTCGGTGCTTATCCCGTGCTCAAACATCCAAGCCTGAATGGTTCTGAATTATACCATCTTTACAACGAAACCATCAAAGAGTTGTTTCTTTTTAAAAACATACGCAAACGTACCATCAACTTGCTGAAAAAAGGATATTTCTCAAAGAACAAGGAAAATGGAAGCATCAGCCTGAAACAAAAAATCAGCAGTACACTGATCCTGTTGAAGAGTTATTACCTAAGCCGGGATAAGGAAAAAAGACTATTTTTCAAAGACATCCTCCGGCTGATCAAAGAAAAAAAGCTGGCCATCAATGAGGCAGCTTCTATACTGCTGATGATCGAAGGAATCGTAAGGCATATCAAAAAATCAGAAAAAGAACAGGATAGTTTTTACCATGCTCTATCACATGCAGATTAGTATATTTTACTCTCTGACAGATATTTAACACGCTCTAAGTTTTTCTGCCTTTAATGGGAAAGCATTCATGAGAAAACAACATTATCTTTACATAAACACATTATGAAGGAACAGGAAAAAATCGGTATCATCGGTGGAGGTAAAATGGGCAGAAGCCTCTTTAGCCACTTCATAAAATACCATACACATGTGGTGTGGGTGAACCGTTCAAACCACAAAAAAGAGCAACAACGCTTGGACAGACAACTGAAACGTCAACGCAGGCTGGAGCTTTTAACTGATGAAGCCTATCAGTTACAACAAGCCCATCAACAAGTAAGCAAATCACTTAATGCTATTTCTTCCTGCTCTTTTGTTATTGAAGCCATTGATGAAAATATCACATCAAAAGAACATCTTTTTCATCAACTGGAAAAAATTATTTCTCCCGCAACCCTTGTTGTCAGCAACAGTTCTTCTATTCATCCGGACAGCTATACACTATCCGGACACATGGCTTCGCGGTTTGCAGGACTTCACTTTTTTTATCCGGTGGAAAGCAATCGTCTGGCAGAAGTGATACCAAGTAAAACAAGCAGCGAGGAAAGTCGCTTGCGTATTCTTGATCTCTGTCTCTATATAGACAAACAACCACTTTTACAAGAGAAAGAACAAGCCTTTGCTGTGAATCGCTTCTTTCTGGAGCTACAATCCTCACTTTTCAACTACTGCATAAGGAAAGATATTTCCTTTGCCTCTGCAGATGCCCTGATCCAAAAGCACCTGTTTCCTTCCGGAATATTTTTCATGATGGAACAAATCACCTTTCCATTGCTGGTAAAAACGATCCCCCACTACATGGAATATCACCCTGATCCGGAGCAGGTCTATCCGCTTCTCTCTTATCTGCATAAAAAGGCTGAATCCGAAGATACCTGTTTCGACACCCCCTGTCCATCCCGCAAAGCAACGATTTCCGTTACAGAAGAAAAATCCCTCATCACAGATTTCACCCAAATCTGTAAAAATATAGCAGATGACTATATTAAAAGAAAGATGTTTACTCCGGATGAATTATCCTTTGTTATTTCTGAATTGACAGATTCTGAATCTGTTGGTAATTTTTGCGTCCCTACGGGACGCATAGCTTAGGGGGGG
>CAYSRH010000061.1:0-8653 GCA_964433245.1 uncultured Bacteroidales bacterium
GATATTTAAAAAGCAGAGGATTATTTTCTTTGGTATAATTCTCTTGTTTTTCTTTATCGCTTTGTATAACTTAAAAAATCTTTCCCTGTATGATGATTTTAATCAGATATTTCCTCAAAGTGAAGATGTAGAAGTATATAATGAAGTGCTGTCAAATAGCCGCTTATTAGACAGGATTGTGCTTCATTTTTTTCTTGAAGATTCGCTGGCGAAGCCTGATCCGGAATTATTAAGCAGGATGGCCGGGCAACTTCGGGATTCAGTGCGACTTTCGTTGATGCCGGAATATGTATCTGATATTCAGCCTGACGGAGATGATCAGTTGTTTTTTAAAACATTTGATTTTTTCTATGAGTTCCTTCCTTTTTTTATGGATAGTCTCGATTATAAGTGGCTTAAGGAAAACGCATTGCAGGAAAGCTGGCTGGATGAACAGATGGCGAAGAATTACCGTTCCTTGATTGCCCCAACCGGAATGGTCACACGAGACTTTATATTAAAGGATCCCTTGCATATTGTCATAGCAAAAACTGCTTTAATGAAGGATATGCAAATGGATGATAACTTAGAAATGTATGATGATTTTTTGCTTACCAAAGATGCAAAAAGCCTCATGTTCTTTATACAGCCTCAGGATGCAGGAAAAACATCTGATAATGAGCTATTTATTGATGCAATGGAAAAATATATCAATGCCCTGGAAACAGAATATCCCGGGGTGAAAATTGATATGTATGGATCTGTCCCTGTTGCAATTGCCAATACGAGACAAATAAAGAAAGATATCCAACTGACAGTTTCTTTGGCATTTGTTCTTTTAATTTTGTTGATGACTTCTTTTTATAGAAAAAAAAGAAGTGTTGTGTTGATATTTATTCCTGTACTTTTTGGAGCTCTCATTGCCATTTCTTTTTTCTCCTTTTTTAACCCTGACGTGTCAGCAATATCCCTCGCCATAGGGGCTGTAATATTAGGTGTTGCCGTAGATTTTTCCCTGCATTTCCTAACCCACAGAAAACACTCCGGCTCTGTTGAAAAAACATTGAAAGATATTGCAGAACCTGTTATGATGAGCAGCCTGACAACAGCAACAGCTTTTTTGTGTCTCTTGTTTATATCTTCTCCCGCATTACGGGATATGGGAGTTTTTGCAGCCATTAGTGTTGTGGCATCGGCTTTGGGGGCATTGTTATTATTGCCCCTCCTTGTCAGTAACAACGAATCAGGAGATAAAAAAAAGTCTGATGAAAAAACAGGACTGATTGAAGGTATTGCATCGGTTGACTGGCATAGAAAAAAAATATTGGTATCCATTGTGGTCCTTTGCGCTGCAATATTAATCTATATGACAAGGTTTACCGGTTTTGAAGATGACCTGAAGGAATCTGCTTATGTCACAAAAGAACTTGCTGATGCAGATAAAAGGCTCAAGGAACTTACCAGCATTACAGAACAAACTGTTTATGTCATGGCCGAAGGAAAGGATTTGAATGAATCCCTCGAAAAGAATCAAAAATTGGTAAAACACCTCGGAGAATTGATTGATGAAAATAAAATCCAATCTTATCATACGATACAGAAATTACTTCCAACATTGAATGAGCAGCGTGCCAAAATTGATCAATGGAACTATTTTTGGAAAGAAAATCGCATGCCCCTTCAGAAAAAAGTCATGAAAGCAGGGGAAAAACATGGGTTTAACGAAGAAGCGTTTAGGGGGCTTTTTGCTATGGTGGAAAAAGATTATCAACCCATTCGTCCTGAGGAAATGATTGAAAATATTGCTTTTGTAGCAGAGGATTTTATTATTCGTACACAACACGACAGAGTGTTTGTGACAAATCTTGTAAAAGTAGAGTCAGAAAAATCCAGGGTGGCAGTATATGAAAAGATAGAACAGCTTGAAGATGCATTCGTTTTTGACAGGAAGAATATGGCTGAACGTTTGTTTGAATTGTTAAAAAAAGATTTTAACCAATTAATAAGGTATTCACTTATTATTGTCTTTTTTATTATATACCTGTTTTTTGGACGTATAGAGTTGGCTGTATTAACATTTTTCCCAATGCTTTTGAGTTGGCTTTGTACCATGGGTGTTATGGGAATGTTTGACGTAAAATTCAATATCTTTAATGTGGTGATCACTTCTTTTATTTTTGGACTGGGAATTGATTATGCGATTTTTATAACAAAAGGTTATTTACAAGAGGTGAAATATGGAGAAAGAACAATCATTTCTTACAAAAGTTCTATTCTGGTATCTTCGTTTACAACATTAATAGGTTTTGGTGTTCTTATCGTGGCGAAACATCCGGCTTTGCAATCCATTGCTGTCTTATCAATGATTGGAATTGTATCTGTTGTTCTGATTACCTTTACACTGCAACCTTTGCTTGTTTCGCATCTATTTTATTTAAAAAACGGGAAAAAGAGATCCATGCCCATAACAATCAATCAACTTATCTATTCTTCTTATGCATTTCTCTTTTTTGCGATCATATCAATTGTATTAACAGCTTTGGTTCCCGTTTTTATAGTTATTCCCATTGAAAAGCAAAGAAAAAGAAGATGGTTCAGGTATTTGGTTTACCTGTCATGTAAAGGAGTGGTTCTTACCAGTTGGGTGACGAAAAATGAGTTTACGGGAATCAATAAAAAGACTTTCGAAAAACCATCTGTTCTTGTTTCGAATCACCAGTCTGTTACAGACCTGTTATATTATATGGGGACATCGCCAAAAATTATTATTTTAACCAAAGACTGGGTGTGGAATAATTTTTTCTTTGGTCTCATTGTCCGGTTTGCAGGATACATTAATATCTCCGAGGGATATGATAAGGTATTACCAAAGATTCAATCATCGCTTGAAAGAGGAGAAACCATCATTGTTTTTCCTGAAGGCAGCAGAACCCGGACGGGAAAGATACGAAGATTCCATAAAGGGGCTTTCTATCTTGCAGAAAAATTGCAGGCTCCTGTTACTGCTGTTTTGCTTGATGGCTATTTCGATGTATTGCCTCCCGGACATTTTTTCGTCAACAATGGTGTCATGACAATGAAATTTTTAAAGCGTTTTAATCCCGAAGAATTGGAAGGAGGGTATTCATTGGTAGCCAAGAATATGTGTCGTTACTTCAGGGAAGAACAGCAAAAGCTTAGAAGGGAAAAAATGCAATTCAAAAACTTTCGCCCCCAGTTGGTGAAAAAATATATTTATAAAGGGCCTGCTGTAGAATATTATGTGAAAGTGAAATTGTGGACGGAAAATTACTATCAGTTATTGGAGCCTCTCATACCGCATAAAGCCCGTGTAATGGATATGGGATGTGGATATGGGATGTTGGCCAATATGTTGACACTAACCAGTCCGGAAAGGGAAGTTAAAGGTGTTGATTTTGATGAGAACAAAATTAATGTAGCGATAAATACAATAGAAAAACAACAACGGTTGAACTTTGAAGTGGCGGATTTAACTGATTTTATACCGGATAAAAGAGATGTTTTTATTTTGAGTGATGTCTTGCACTATTTGCCTCTCTCTCTGCAGGAGATTGTCCTGGAACGTTGCCTTGAAAATCTCTTGCCGGAAGGTACTATTATTATCCGTGACGGGAATAGTGAATTAAAAAAGAAGCATTTGGGAACCCGCTTCACAGAAATTATATCAACCCGGAGTGGGTTTAATAAAAAACGTTATCCTTTATCGTATTTGTCTGTCAAAAACATTACGGAATTTGCAGAAAAACATGATATGACTGTCACAACAATAGACAGAACAAAATTAACATCCAATCAAATATTTGTACTAAAAAGGAATCAACAATGAAACCCTATGATATTATTATTGCGGGGGCAGGATTAGGAGGCCTTGCTACTGCTGCAATACTTAGCAAATATGGCTTTTCTGTTTGTGTTGTAGAAAAACATTTTCAGCCGGGAGGTTCTCTTCAGAATTTTACCAGAAAAGGGGTGGTCTTTGATACAGGAGCGCATTATGTCGGGGGGGTGGATGAAGGACAAAATCTTCAGGTGATACTTAAATTTCTTGGTGTTTGGGATCGCCTGAACCTGAAAAAAATGGATGAGGATGCGTATGATATTTTTACATTTGTTGACAGGGCAAAAACATATGTTCATGCCCAGGGATTTGATTTTTTTAAAACACGATTGCTTGAACAATTTCCAAAAGAAGAAAAGGCATTGCAGGCGTATATAAAATTAATACAAGACATTGCCAATGATTATCCCTTGTTTAAGTTTAAGAAGACCAGAAAAACAATTTTTGATTCAGAATATCTTCATACCCCACTTGCCATAGCATTAAAAAAGATAACAAAGAATGTTGAATTACAGAATGCATTAACCGGCAATAATTTACTTTATGCAGGAGAGTTTAACAGAACGCCTGTCAGTGTTCATGGTCTCATACATTATTCTTATGTGGAAAGTGCTTATCGTTTTGTGGATGGAGCATCCCAATTGACCCATGCCCTTGTGGATGAGGTCAAAAAAAATGGTGGGGAAGTAATGCTCAATGCAAAGGTGGAGAGATTTGATTTTGATAATTCTCATATTCGTAGTATTACACTTGCGGATGGACGGGTGATCGAAGGGAAAAACTTTATTTCCAATATACATCCTTCATCAACATTCCGCCTGATTGATGAACACCATGTTCGCAAAGTCTTTAGAAATCGTATGCTGAATCTTGAGAATACATGTTCTATCTTTACACTGTATGGAGTATTTAAAGATAAGGCTTTCCCTTACCTGAACAGCAATCATTATATTTACAGGGGAGACAATGTCTGGTCCCTTGAAAATTATGATAAAGAAACGTGGCCGGCGGCGGGATTATTCCTTACACAGCCTGCCAAAGGACAGTCTGAATACGCAAAAGGTTTTACCATGATGGTGTATATGAAGTATGAAGAAGTGAAAGCATGGGAAAATACAACAATTGAAAAAAGAGGAGACGCTTATAAGGAATTTAAAGAAGAGAAAACAGCCCGGGTTATGGATTTGATTGAACAAAAATTTCCCGGTTTCCGTTCATCTGTGGCACATGTTTACACCTCTACTCCATTGACGTACAGGGATTACACAGGCACGGAGCGAGGATCTCTTTATGGTGTGGTCAGGGATGCGAATGATTCATTAAAGAATCTTGTGCTTCCGAATACGAAAATTTCCAATCTCTTTTTTGTCGGACAAAATACTGTTTTACATGGTGTCTTGGGAGTTTTAATAGGATCCCTTCTTGTCTCTTCAAATTTTATTAATTTTGACAAACTTCTTGATGATTTGAACACAACAGGTTAACAGTGAAGCATAATACTAAAACAGAAAGCATAGTGATTATTGGTGGTGGCCTGGGAGGGCTTATCTCCGGCTATATTCTTTCCAAAGAAGGATATCGTGTTACTATTCTGGAAAAACACCACAGTGCAGGAGGAAACCTGCAAACATTTAAGCGTGATGGAGTGCTTTTCGATACAGGGATACATTATGTCGGAAGTCTTGACAAGGGACAGGTTTTACATAAATTGTTTCACTATTTTGGCTTGTTAGGAAAAATTCAGTATAGAAAATTGAATGAAGATGGATTTGATAATATAACCTTTGGAGGAAAATCGTATGATTATGGGATGGGGTACGAACGTTTTATTTCAAGGGCAAAAGACTATTTTCCTTCAAAAAGTAAAGAAATAGACAGTTATGTGAAAAAAATAAAAGAAGTAACTTCTTCCATCGATTTGTATAATTTGCGGGAAGTTGACCCTGCGCAATCAATGAATATAAATCATCTCAAAGAAAAGGCATACGATTTTATATGTTCAAATAGCCGGGATCATCAGCTCAGACAATATTTTTCTGCACTTAACAGTCTGTATGCCGGAACATCAGATAATACTTTCCTTTATGTACATTCCCTGATCAATAATCACTACATCGAAAGTGCATACCGTTTCGTGGATGGTAGTGCACAAGTTGCTGATCAGTTGGTTGAAAATATTGAAAAAAATGGAGGAAGGGTCTTATTGAAACAAGAAGTCAATGCTTTTCTTTTTCATGATGACAAACAGGTAAAAGCAGTAAAAACAAAGCAAGGCGAAATATTTGAAGCGGATTATTTTATTTCAAATATGCATCCCCGGACAACCTTGTCCATGATTCCGCCCGGAATGATCAGAAAGTCCTATAAGAACAGGATCATGAAACTGCCCAATACCATGTCTTCCTTTTCTGTTTACGCAGTGCTTGAAGATAAGCAGGTTCCCTATATGAATAGCAACTATTATTATTATGAAGGAGATTCGGTCTGGGGAGTTGAACAGTACGGTAAAGATAACTGGCCACAGGGCTTTGGCTTATATCCTTTGGCAGACAATCAGGATCAGAAATATACCCGTGGTTTTTCCGTTATGACATATATGGATTATGATGAGGTCCGAACCTGGGAAAATACAAGTGTTGAAAAAAGAGGGGATGATTACCGGGCATTTAAACAGGAAAAAGCTGAAAAATTGTTGACCCTTGTTGAAAAACGTTTCCCGGGGATAAGAAAAAGTATCCGGAGTTATTATACTTCGTCACCTTTGACTCTGCGGGATTATACCGGAACCTTCAGGGGTAGCATGTATGGTATTGTCAGGGATGCAAACAACCCCATTGAAGCATATATATTTCCGAAAACAAAGATCCCAAATCTCTATCTCGTTGGGCAAAACCTGAATTTGCATGGCATGTTGGGTGTGACGATTGGGGCTTTGCTTACTTGTGGAGAATTTATCGGGGTGAATTCCCTTATTCAGAAAATAAACAGGACGTATGAAGAGAAGTTTTAAAATATTATTATGGGTGTTGTTTGCTCTTTTTTTACTTGGGATTTCTTCTTACATCTACCTCCGAAGTGTTGTGTATATTGATCCGCCACCGGTCGAAGAATATCTGACTTTGGATACCCTGAGCGTAAAGGATGGTGTGCGTTGGATCGGGTCCAACTGGATAATGCAAAGAAAGGAAGGTTTGTGGGAAATGTATGTCGAAGGAACGCCCTATGAAAGAGGACTTGTTGCAGGAAAATTGTCGGAAGAATTGATCCGCTATCAGGAAGATGTGTTTGTTGCTCAGATAAGAGAAGTGATACCTTCAGATTTTTACCTGAATTTTTTGAGGGTCTTTGTTGCTTATTTTAACAGAAACCTTACCAATCATATTCCACTGGAATATTTGCAGGAGATATACGGAATGTCAAAATCAGCTTCTGATGAATTCAATGTTATAGGACCTCCTTACATGCGACTTCTTAACTATCATGCAGCCCATGATATCGGGCATGCTTTGCAAAATTATGCCCTGGTAGGATGTACTTCTTTCTCGGCATGGGGAGATAAAACAGGGAAAAACGGAATGCTTTCCGGTAGGAATTTCGATTTTTATTTTGGCGATGATTTTTCCCGGCATAAAATTGTGAAATTTGTAGCACCCTCAGATGGCTATCCTTTTGCCTTTATTACCTGGGGTGCCATGATCGGTGTTGTTTCAGGAATGAATAATGAGGGACTTTGTGTGACAATTAATGCAGCCCGGTCAGATGTTCCCCGCTCATCTGCTACACCGGTTTCAATCCTTGCCCGTGAAATCCTGCAATATGCTGCAACGATTGAAGAAGCTATAGCCATAGCTGAAAAGCGAAAAACTTTTGTCAGTGAATCATTTTTGATCACGTCAGCCAAAGATGGCTATGCAGCAATAATAGAAAAATCACCATCAGAAATGGATGTTGTATTTCCGGACACCAACTTTATCATGTGTGCGAATCATTATCAATCTGAAACATTCCGTTATGATTCTGTAAATATTAAGAATATGCAGGAAAATGCCACAAGCTATCGTTTTATGAGATTAGAAGAACTGATAAAACAGCATGACACGATGAATGTAAATCGTATCGCCTCTGTTTTAAGAGACCGTGGAGGATTGGGCGGTGAAAATATAGGACTGGGAAACGAGAAGACCATTAATCAAATGCTGGCACATCATGGTGTGATATTTGATCCTGAACAAGGTATGATGTATGTTTCCACACATCCGAATGTGCTTGGTGAATTTGTCGGGTATGATATTGAAAAAGTATTTAAAGAGAAAAAACCATTGGAGAGCCATGCAGTATCAATTATTCCGGAAGATACTTTTTTACAGGACACAGGCTATGCAATGTTTCTTGAATATAAGAGACTTTGTGATGTTTTTGAACTGGCAGTTCAACAGGGAGACAAAATACCTTCAGATACCATTGATTATTTTTTGAAAACCAATCCGGATTATTTCAGGGTTTATCAATGGGTAGGGGATTATTATAAAAGCCGGGAAAAATGTTCCATGGCCGTAGAATATTATAAAAAAGCATTGAAAAAAGAAATTAATAACCAGATCAACCGATCTGCTCTTGAAGAACGCATTTCGGCTTGCCATTAAATAAAACAGAACATGTTACCAGAAATAGAAACCCGCACATTAAAAGAAATTAAGCAGTTTCAGGAGAGGAAATTACAGGAACACTTGCAGTATCTGCAGGAAAGATCCCGTTTTTATCAGGATATGTTTGCAACACATTCCATTAACATAGAAAAGATAAAGACCTTGGAAG
>CAYSRH010000062.1:0-8569 GCA_964433245.1 uncultured Bacteroidales bacterium
AAAAGAAAAATCATCCTAAAAATAGGATGATTTCTTTCTATAACTCCATCTTCTCCTTCAAAAGGAAACAAGCGAATATTTAATGTTAAATTTACACGATATGATAAGCCGATTGTATCTGCTTCATAATAAATATCGTTTTTGTTAAAAAGATGATACCCTTTATTCTTTAATTGATTTGTGATTCGTTGCCGTTCTTTTTCCATTTTCTCTATATCAAAAAGGGTTCCCTCTTTCACAAGACTGTTTGATGTATCTGACAAGATTATCAAAGCTATTGCAGAATCAGCAATATCGTATCTGAAATGTTGGATATAATAAGGTATTCCGGGAGAGACCATATATTTTACCGTTGCCTTTTCCCTGCGAACCTTTAAGGAATCTTCCACTTCAACATGCCTATATCCCCGGTTAATCATATGGTTCGTTATAGCTTGTCTGGCTCGTTCTGCCATAAAAGGGTCATACAAAACAGGTTCTTCCCCGATATTTCTGAGCCACTTATTGATCTTCTTTGTCTCATCTTTTCCCGATAAATTATAAAGCCACAGATGAAATTTCAAACCTGCAATTTTTTTGTTCGGTTTTTGCCTGATAAATGACATCAAATCCCGCTTAGAAATATCCTGCAGATTGGTGTCAAGAGAAATCTTATTTTTCTTCAATAAGTACTCCCCCTCCGGAACATGTTTTGTTGTACGACAACTTGTTAACAGAAGAATAAAAATTACAACTAAAAAATATTGCCAATATTTTATTTTACTTTTGTACAATGTTTTTTTTTGTTTGGTCTTATTGAATCACTCAAGAGTCATCCAATATCTTTTGAATAACTCTGAGTAGCAAATATAATACATTGCCTTATAGTAAAATGGTTCCTCAGAAAAAATAATTATGTTATCTAAAAATAAAATAACGCTTTACCAAAGTCTTGGAAAGAAAAAATTCAGGGAAAAACATTCTATCTTTATTGTTGAAGGAGAAAAGATCATCACAGAAATGCTCCTGCAAAAAGAGCAATGTCCTTACCAAATAAAAGAAATTATTGTTGACGAATCTTATGCAGAGCAAGAAAACGGGCAGGAATTTCTTCATTTTGCCAATCATGTAGAAACAATTATGGTCAAGCCCTCTATTCTAAAAAAAATATCATGCCTGCAAACTTTTTCTCCTTTAATTGCCATAGTGCATAAACCCCAAAAAGAAGACGATTTGAAGATACCTCCTGATATGCCTTGTATTATTCTGGATAACATTCAGGATCCGGGAAATCTGGGCACGCTTATCAGAACCTCATCCTGGTTTGGGATTAACACATTATATTGCAGCAAGGATACCGTAGATATCTATAATCCAAAAGTTATTCAAGCCAGTATGGGTGCATTCATCAAAGCAAAACTGTATTATACCAACATTCAATATCTTCTGAAAAAATTCACTCATTATAAAAAACCTATCTATGGAACATTTTTAGAAGGCGATTCTATTCATGATGTACCAATCAAAAAAAATGCTGCAATTGTTTTTGGTAACGAGGGAAATGGTATCCGTGCTTCTCTTGATCCTTATTTTACTCACCGCATTACAATACCCCCACATTCCACCGAAACTTCTCCTGAATCGCTTAATATATCAGTTGCTCATGGAATTATATGTGCTGCATATCATCAACAAAATCATTCAAAATAAAATGAAATAAGAAAGGCTTTTGCGTTCATCCTGTCTATTGCATTAACATATTGAGGATGGCGGGGGTGCGGGTCATCTGATAACATATTCCTTATGCCCTCTGACCATTTTATTTCTGTTGTAAATTTAAAATACGGAAGATAAAAGTCAATGCCAAATCCAACTTCATAAAACACATCAAATTTTCTGATCCTGATAAAAACATCATCATCGTCATCATACTTCGTCTTTGCAGCCATATCGAACCTGGTATTCCCTCCGGCAATAATATAAGGACGATAATTATTAATTCGTTTGGCTTTATACTTAATTAACATCGGGAAATCCAATAAATTGGATTCCATTTGAAATTCTTTGACTATTTCCTTGTTCTGATTCCAGTAAGTAATGTTTCGTTGAGAAAAAATAATCCCGGGTAAAAATCGAAAAGAAAAATTTTCACTCAAACGAAACTCTGTCACTATATTGACATGAAATCCGGGTGCTATCCTTGTCACATCAGGCAATAAAGAATCATGCAAAAAAGCATCGGCTCGATAACCAATATTATAGTCAAGGGTATTTATTCCCAGACAAAAACCAAAATGCAAAGATTTTTGATCCACCTCCTGATAGTTCATTACTTTTGTATTTGTATTGAGTTTGTTAGCAAACACAGGATGTTGTGCATAAGAAGAAAAACACACAGAAACTGATAATAGAACAATAATAACAATGTTCTTCACACAATAGTTTTTTGTTTTTTTATATAAAATCACAACATTTTCTTACTTAATTAAAACATTCTCAACACCTTTCTTCTCTTTCAACATCTTTTCAAAACGACAATAAGTAAATAAAATTTTATCCTATGCTATTTATTTGCTAAATATATTGCTGCAATACCAAAAAACAAAGAATATATGTGAATCTTTTTAAATCCAACATTTTCAAGAAGCATTTTAAATTCCTGACATGTATAAAAATCCTCTACTGAATTTGGCAAGTATCTGTAAGCTTTTCGATCAGAAATTTTCCCTAAAAAACTGATCATTACACGCATCATAAGGGTTACTATTTTTTTATTTTTCCAGCAAAATTCAATGATCAAAACAGGATGCTCTTTTTTAACAACGCGGTGGAATTCCTTCAGTGCCGATTGTAAGTTTTGAAAATTTCGAACACCAAAAGCACAAGTCACAGCATCAAATTTTTCTGATTGAAAATCCAGGGTTTCAGCATCTCCTGATTGAAAATTAATACTGCCTTGTCTCTTTTTTTTGCTCTGTTTTTTTTTTGCTATCGCCAACATGCTTTCAGATATGTCAATACCAATAAATGATGCTTTGAAATTTTTATCCAATTCAAAGATCAAATCTCCGGTACCCGTTGCAATATCAAGAATTTCAGGATTGACACAATTCGGTATTTGACCTCTAAGAAGCCTGGCAGCTTTTTTCCTCCAGAGAATATCAACACCCAGGCTTAGCAAGTGATTCATAAAGTCATACCTGGGGGCAATATCATTAAACATTTTTTTTACCTGTTCTCTCTCCGGGGCATTCGAACGGTGCAATTCACGCATCTATTTAAAATTTGCGACCATGTTTTCGATTTGGCACACATTCTTAAATCATAGCTACGTGTGTGTCTCAATATTAATCTCCGACATGGTCTGTTTCATTTTTTTTGAAGGAATTTTTCGAAATACGACTCAAATATGTCCTTTAAGTCACTAATAAATCCATAAGAAATATCATCTATACGTAACTCTTCTTTTGTTACGTGTCCCAATGCAATAAATGGGTAGTTCTGTGTTTTCATGAAATCAATAAACTCAAACTCTTTATCAGATGTAACAGAAATGAGAACCCGTCCCTGGGATTCACCAAAGAGAAAAGCATCACGCCTGATCTCTGCCAACGATGTTATATCAAATCCAAGATTTTTTACAATCGCACTTTCCAGAAGAGAAACCCATAGACCCCCTTTTGAAACACTATGTGCAGAACGAATAAGCGAAGCCTGAATCAAACCATGGACTGTTTCTTGTACCATTACTTCATTTTCCAGACTGAACGACGGAGGTGGTGTGTTTTTTATGTTATGATATGCAGCAACATACTCCGAAGAAGCTATGTCTTCTACATTTTTACCCAGTAAAAATATCATATCCCCTTTTTCTTTAAACCCCCGGGACATAAAGAAATTTTTATTTTCCAGGACACCAACCATTCCAATTAAAGGGACAGGATACAAAGAACTTTTATTAGCTTGTCCAAAATTAACATCATCATCAACAATCTGAATACCAAATTTGTTAGCTGCTTTATTCATTCCTTTAATAACATGAACAAATTGCCAAAACGATTCAGGATTATCAGGATCTCCTGCATTAATACAATTTGCCATGACTTTTGGAATAGCTCCGGTGCAGGTAATATTACGTGCAGCTTCAGCAACGGCTATTTGTGCACCAATTTCAGGATCAGCATGAACATATCTGACATTACAAGTCGTTGTAATGGCAAGTGCTTTATTGATCTCTTTTAAATTCATAAGAGATGCATCAGCAGGAAAGTTCATCGAAATATTGTTGGTTCCTACGGTAGCATCATACTGTTCATAAATCCATCTTTTAGAAGCTATGTTGGGGTTTTCTGTCAGCTTGTATGCAATATGCTTACAATCAATTGCCTCCGGAATTTCTTCGATTGAGAACCTTTGGTGATCAGAAAGATATTTTGGTTTTTTGTACTGTCTGTTATTTACAGAAAACAAAGGTCCTTCAATAAATGAAGAAACAGGAACAGAAATTATTTTCCTTTTATTATGAAAGGTTTCCAATAAATTTCCCTTATCAATTTTCCCAATAAGTTCTTTTTTTACATCCCATTTTTTCAGAACTGACTTTACTTCAGTCAGATTTTCAGGATCAACAACCATTATAACTCTTTCACTCTTATCTTCTGTAAGTACATTAATTTGCATTGTTGCATCTCCTGAATAGGGTATCCGGTCAAAATCCAACGAAATCCCCATACAATTTTCTGAACCAATTTGGGAAAGAGCTGCCACAAGTCCCCCCATTCCAATTGGTTTTGCTGTTTTTATAATTTTTTTTTCAAAACATTCAAGAACGGCCTCCTGTAAAATTTTCTCTTTAAATGGAGATGACTTCGCAATTCTTTCTTCTGAATCTATTGCTACAGGTTCTCCGACGAGTAAAATTAAATCTTCTTTTTTTGTTTTTTTTTCTACATTCCGGGCAAGAGGCAAAACACCGAGAGAGAAATAATTCACCAAAGGTTGTTCATTAAACACAGAATCAAAACATATATTTTGATCCACGATAGGAGTACCAATACGATTTGCATGATCTGCTATTCCTTCAATAATTTTTTTTGTTCGTTCAGCTTCCTGTCCACGCAAGAGGTCTCCCGCATATATTGCGCTAATTACAGCAAAAGGCTTAACTCCTTTTGTATATAAAGCCCTGTATGATTTCCCTATTCCTTTTGCTGCTCCATGGTATGGATCTATCAGACAATTTTGTCTGTTGGATTCTATATTTACAGAACAGCATAATTCTTTATCTATTTTTACTTCTTCTTTCTTTTTGGCAGAACCGGTATTTGATTTTTTAAGCCAATATAATGCATTTTTATACGCATTTTCTTTAGACCACATTACTTCAAAGCAATGTCTCTCCGCTTTTTCCGGTTTTCTCCCTAGTATTTTTTCAATTGAAGCTAATTCATCAATATTCAGTGCCATGCAACAAACCTACATATTTTTTTTTAAATTAGAAAGATTGTTATTGTAACTTATCCATCAATAACGTATTTTTATCAAAAAAATCAAAAACAAATAAAATCATGCATTTTCAAGTTACTAAATTAGAAAAATTTATCGCTCATTGTTTTGAGAAAATGGGATGTTCCTCTGAAGATTCCGGGATCATTGCAAAAGTATTTATTTCAGCTGAATTGCGGGGCATTCCTTCTCACGGTGTCATTCGGCTGAAAGATTATTACGAATTGTGGAAGGCAGGCAGGATCAATACATCACCAAAAGTGAAAATTGTACATGAGTCTCCTTCAACTGCGGTTGTAGATGGAGATAGGGGAGTAGGCATGATCCCTGCATACCATTCCATGAAAATTGCCATTGAAAAAGCCAAACAATGTGGAACCGGATGGGTATCAACAAGAAATTCAAACCATTATGGCATTGCCGGGTATTATGCTATGATGGCATTGGAGCATGACATGATCGGTATTTGCATGACCAATGCAAATCCATTGGTTGCTCCTACCTTTTCTATTAGCAGATTATTGGGGACGAACCCTATAGCTGTTGCCATTCCTGCAGAAAAACAACCTCCTTTTATAGCAGATTTCGCCACAACTCCTATTGCCAGGGGAAAACTTGCCGTTGCTGAAACAAAAGGTGAATGTGTTGCTGAAGGTTTTGTCCAGGACAAAAAAGGCAATCCCAGTACAGACCCTTCTATTTTAAAAAGTGGCGGTGCCATGCTTGGTCTTGGGGGGGACTACGAACACGGAAGCCATAAAGGCTACTGCCTGGCAGCCATTGTTGATATTTTTTCTGCTGTTTTTTCAGGTGCTAATTTTGGTCCGTTTGCTCCTCCCTCTGTTGCTTATTTACCTGTATTAAATGAAAAGGTAGGTGAAGGAATAGGTCATTTCTTTGGTGCCATGCGTATTGATGCCTGGCAGGAATCCTCATTATTCAAGAAAAAAATGGATGAATGGATCCTTACATTCAGGAACGCAAAAAGCGCCCCCGGAAAACCAAAGGTGTTAATTCCCGGAGATATTGAGCGAATGTTAGAAGAAGACCATAAGACCAATGGAATATCTATTTTGCCTGCTATTTATTATGACATCAGGGAAATCGCCTCTGCATTACATGTTAAATTACCTGACTAATCACATCTGACATTATCATCCGAATAAACATATAATGAACCATTATGCTCAATAATTACCGGTTCTTTCTGAGAAAAACAACAAAAAAAACATCTATCTTACAAAAACAAAGCTAAAAGCTTGTTAAAGCTGATATTTTAAAGTTTTATTTTATCTACAAGTAATGTTTTGTTATTTTTTGTTGTTGTTTTGTTATTTTTTATTATATTTGCAAGTGTGTATTGTTTAATTTTGTATTTCAAATTATGTGTGGCATTGTTGGTGTATTCGAATTAAAAAATGAGGCAAAGGAATTACGACCCAAAATTCTTGAAATGTCGAAAAAACTGCGGCATCGTGGTCCGGATTGGTCAGGGATATATTGTGGAGAAAAAGCAATATTGGCTCATGAGCGGCTTTCTATTATTGATCCCGAGTCAGGAAAACAACCAATATTCAGTAAAGACGGTAATTTAGTTCTCGCTGTAAACGGAGAGATATACAACCACAAAGAGATTCGTAATCGATTATCTAAAAGCTATGATTTTCAAACAAAGTCAGATTGTGAAGTGATATTGGCTCTTTATCAGGAAAAAGGAATTGATTTTTTGGAAGATCTAAATGGTATTTTTGCTTTTGCCTTGTATGATATAAAAAACAACTTTTATATGATTGCACGGGATCACATTGGTATTATCCCTCTATACCAGGGATGGGACCAATATGGAAACTACTATGTTGCTTCAGAATTAAAAGCTTTGGAAGGGCAATGCAATAAAATTGAAACATTTATTCCCGGACATTATTTTACAAGTGACACCAAAGTATTGACTAAATGGTATGTTCGGGATTGGATGGAATATGAAGCCATTCAGAACAATCAGACATCAATAGATACGCTTCGGAAATCCTTGGAAGATGCTGTTCACAGACAACTTATGTCTGATGTACCTTATGGAGTATTATTGTCCGGAGGTCTTGACAGTTCTATCACCTCAGCTATTGCAAAAAAATACGCAGAAAAAAGAATTGAAAGTGACGATAAAGAAACAGCCTGGTGGCCTCAGCTACACTCTTTTGCTGTTGGTCTTGAAGGTTCTCCTGATCTGTTGGCTGCAAAAAAAGTTGCTGATGAGATTGATACGGTTCATCATGAAATTCATTTCACAATCCAGGAAGGTCTTGATGCCATCAAAGATGTTATTTACCATCTTGAAACCTATGATATAACAACCGTTCGGGCATCAACGCCCATGTATCTCTTGGCAAGAGTAATTAAATCAATGGGTATAAAGATGGTACTTTCAGGAGAAGGGGCAGATGAAATTTTCGGAGGTTACTTATATTTTCATAAAGCCCCAAGCGACAAAGATTTTCATGAAGAAACAGTAAGAAAAATAGGCAAATTACACCTCTACGATTGTCTGCGGGCAAACAAATCACTTGCAGCCTGGGGAGTTGAAGGAAGAGTGCCTTTTTTAGATAAGGAATTTATTGATGTGGCTATGCGGATTAGCCCAAAAGACAAAATGATTGATAAAAAGGCAGGACGAATTGAAAAATGGGTCATAAGAAAAGCTTTCGAACAGTACCTTCCGGATAGCGTTGTATGGAGGCAAAAAGAACAATTTTCCGATGGTGTTGGATACAGTTGGATTGATTCATTAAAAGATATAACAAACCAATTGGTAACAGACAAACAAATAGCCAATGCCCAATACCGGTTTCCCTTAAACACGCCAAGAACAAAAGAAGAGTATTATTACCGTTCTCTTTTTCACGAACATTTTCCATCAGAATCTGCAGCAATGACAGTGCCCTCTGTTGCTTCAGTTGCTTGCAGTACTGCCGAAGCAATGAAATGGGATATTTCTTTCAAAAACATGAACGATCCCTCAGGGCGTGCCATGAAAGATATCCATACACAGAGTTATAAATAAATCCTGAATTTGATACTCTGAAAATTT
>CAYSRH010000063.1:0-4093 GCA_964433245.1 uncultured Bacteroidales bacterium
TTGATGTGGTCCGGGGTGGGAAAGTCAGGTTCTCCTACACTTAGGTTAATGATATCAATTCCCTGCAATTGCAGGTCGGTGCTTCGCTGATTCATCGCTACTGTCTGAGAAGCCTCCATGGCTTCTATTCTGTTTGAAAGTGGATTTTTCATGGTGTTTTTCTGGGATCAATATGCACTTGATTAAGTTGTGTAATATTTTTAAAAGGACCCGCTCCCATCTTGTGTATCGCTGGAAGTTCGTCCCCGGAAATAGTAAGGATTAACTGTTCTGTGTCAAAAACAAATTGCAGGGCATTCTTGCGTGGCAGCACCAGTCCGTTTTTTTCCCATCCGTACATTTTTTGTACAGCTTCTTGATTCAGTAAAAGGGAAGGGAGAGGATTGCCGATTTTGATGTAGCCACCATCAGGATTGCTGTAAACATTGTTGTTGGCAAAGTTGTGTTCGTTGGCAAATTCAAGGTGGTGCTTACGGCAGTCGGCAAAAATGTTATTTTGCACCTGGTGGTAACGAGTGATGCCGCCTCTTTTGTTCACAATCCTTGTGGCGTTGAGGTAAGCTCCGTAGCCACTGTTTTCAATATTAAAAGCCAGGTTGTTTTCAAAGAGAATACTATCTGAGCCGTCGGTATAGAAAGCCGACCCCCCAGCACCATAGTCACCACTCAGCCAATACAGGCTATGAAGATTATAGAATACATTGTGATCAATACGACAGTGCTCGTGGCTTACTTCCACATAAATCGCTCCCCTCGCTGTTATAATATTGGCAAACACGTTATTGGTGACTCTTGTGTTTTTGCTTGATTCATAATCCAACCAAAGTCCGGAAGCATAAGAGATATCACGGAACACATTTCGGCGTATCAATGTATGTTTGGTTTTATGAAGTTTAATTCCACCACTTTCAAATGCAAGTTCAGCATCTTGCCATCCGATATTTTCAAAAAGGTTGTCTTCAATTAATGCTTTTTTTATGTACATGCCTTGTAGTCCTGACACTCCACAATTGCGGACAATGTTGCCTCTGAAAATATGTCCGTGTTGTTTGTTGTTGGTTGTGGTTCCCCACATTTCGTTTCCAAGATCCACACCGAGAGAATTTGCCCATTCAATGGTACAGTTTTCTATGATCCAATGGTGTCCGCGTGATGCAGATACCAGTCCTCGCTGAGGAACAGGAAAGCCATTGCCGGCATGCATGAAGTGAATTCCTTTCAGGTGAATATATCCAAGTCCATATTCTGTGGGAGCAAAAACCTGTTCTTTATTCGTTGCTTCTATTGTATAATCTGCCGGGTTTGTGTTTTCAGGAAACCTGACGTGGATTCTCATTCCATTATGTTCTACCCAAAAGCAGATGGTGTCTTTGCCCACATCTCCCATGTGCCAGACTTTTTCTACCTGTAGGGCAGGGATTCCGTCAATAAACAGCATGCCGCGTCTTTTGAAGTGAGGCCACATTTTGACATTTTCATTGTGTTGCAGCCACTTACGGTCGTGAAGGATATTCATCATCCCAAAGGGATTGTATCCCATGAACATTTCTCCTTCCAGATCATATTGCCATACGTTTTGTTCCTGTTTTGACCTGTCATATTGCCATCCTTTCCCTTTTTTCCATCGCATGGGGTTTAGTTCGTAAGAACCTTTGATGATGACAGTTCCCTGTTCTGCCGCTTCGTATATGATCATTTTATCAGGAGAATTCCCTCCATGTACAGGAACAACGCATTCCCTGTATGTTCCCGGCATGATCATAACCTTTTCACCTGCTTTGACCATGGATGCCGCTTTATTGACAGTCAGGAATGGGGCATCCCGGGTTCCTTCGTTGTCATCACTGGCATTGGGATGATTGACATCCACATAGTAGGTGTTGGAAACACGGGTTGTGTTTTCCCAAAATGAAAATGTATTGCCATATGGCAACACATCCTGATTATTTTTTTTGTAAACAGAGTTTATTTGTCCATGCACAGATAGTACAATCAATAATTTTAAAAACAAAGCAACAAGGCGATACATATGTTTCTGATTTTGATTAAAAAAGACCTTTGTTTAATGCATTGAGAACAGCTTTTTTTTCTGATTCATCAATAAGGATTGATAAGTTATGAAGACTCCCGCCATAGGAGATCATACGAATTGTAAAATTTTGAAGGGAGTTGAATATCTTAGCTAACACATTGCGGTCTTCTCCGATCATATAACCAACCATACAGATAATTGATTGATTTTCTTTAACAAAGACACTTCCAAGTTTTTTCAGCTCATCACATATGGGAACAAGGTGGGACTTGTTGTCAATGGTTACAGAGACACCTACTTCACTTGTTGTTACCATATCAATAGGTGTTTTATATTTTTTGAATATATCAAATATGGTATGCAAAAAACCGTAAGCAAGCAACATACGCCCTGATTTGATTTTTATCATTGTGATCCCGTCTTTCGCTGCAATGGCTTTAATTCCGGAACGCAATTCATTAGAACTGATGGCTGTTCCTTCAGCATCAGGATCCATTGTGTTTTTTAAAACAACAGGAATGTTGGCAAATTTTGCAGGGAGAATACTTGAGGGATGCAGTATTTTAGCTCCGAAATAAGCTAATTCTGCCGCTTCATTAAAAGAAAGATTATGAATAGAATGGGTGTTCTCAACGATTCGCGGGTCATTATTATGCATCCCGTCAATATCAGTCCATATCTGGATTTCCGGAGCTTCTGTCACAACGCCAATGATGGAAGCCGTGTAGTCACTTCCTCCACGCTTCAGGTTACTTACACCTCCTTCAATATCTTTACAGATAAATCCTTGTGTGATGATCACATCATAATGCTCGTTTCTTTGTAATAAGATATTTAGTTTTTCTTTAATGAAATCATAATCAGGTTCTTCATTCTGATTTGTTTTAATGAAGTCCAATGCAGAGATCAACAGGCAATTTATTCCTAATTCTTTAAGGACAAGGGTGAATAATTCTGTCGAAAGCGTTTCTCCCTGTGCAAGTATAAGTTTTTCCTCTCTTTCGGAAAATGGTTTTCCAACCATCGTGCGAAGATCTGTGAATATTTTTTTAACAATATCAAGTGATTCTTTTTTGTAAGAATCTTTAACAAACAACTCATTAATAAAGCTGAAATGATGGCTTGCCAAATGGTTTATTGACTCGTGTGCTGTTTCATAATTTTTTTTATGCAAATACCCGGATATTTCTTCCAGATTATTTGTTACGCCCGACATTGCCGATAAGACAACAATCTTCTTCTTTCCATCATTAATTAGCTTTGCAACACTTTTCATTCTTTCCGGTGTGCCAACGGATGTACCCCCGAATTTTTGGACCAATCTATTTTCTGTCATGCGTAGTTTTTTATAATTCACTGGTGCAAAAATGCCAAAAAAAACTCATTTTTTTTCTTATTTGTGACAGGATATTTTTTTGTATTGATTTAAAAAAACATAAACAGTTGATTTTTTGTGGGGTAATAAAATACTTCTTAAAAATCTAAAATAAAAACAAAAGAACACAAATAAAAAATTTAAGAATATGCCTAATTAACTTTAATTACACCATCAAATGTTAAATAAAGGTTGATCCGTTTTTCATTGATTGAAAATTCAATATGTCCTGAATTTTTATCCATTTTGATAATTTCATACTCAACTTCAGGCACATCACCCTTTGCAGGCACCATGATCCAGGCAAAGGTTTTACTTTCATTTGTATCTAACCTATAGACAGCACAATAAGCCGGTTCTTTTTTGTTATAACCAGAACTGTACCAGCCCTGTATTTGTTTTTCATTCGGTCTTTTCACCATATCAGGTTGCCACATCCGGTAACGTGTTGAATCATCAGGATCCGTTTCTCCTTTAGCGAGCCTCACATTCCATTCAAAGTCTGCGACCGGAACAATGCGTAAGTTACCTTTACCGGGATTTGTCGTAATAACCTCCTGTCCCCGGATCTCTACATCACAATCAGGATGGAAATGCCACAGGGGCTGTACAACCCGATTGTAATCATCCCTGTCATTATACACCCTGTCTAATACAACCCAACACAATCCTTTGATATAGCAAAC
>CAYSRH010000063.1:4193-8448 GCA_964433245.1 uncultured Bacteroidales bacterium
GTTGGTCCTACATCAAAGTATCCCCATTGTGCTTCTTTATCCCACCCCGAGCGCATGACAAGCTGTCCTGCCCAGGGAAAATATACAGAAGGCAACCCTTCCGGCTCTTTTCCTTCTGCACCACCGGTGATGATATACGGCCATTCAGGTTGATTGTATTGATGTTTACCCCTGTATATAAGATTTTCATTTATATCCGGGTTAAGATCAGAATCATTATTCAGGATATTATCACCATTTGGTAACGCTGTCCATGCCAAATAATTCCATGGATTTTTGAAAGAAAAAGAAACAGGCAATTTTTGGTCGGATAAAGTATTGAATATATCCAAAAAATCTTCCAATGCAATCATTGCTACATATTGGTAATGGGTAGTCAATTCTTTTTGTGCACCATCAGGATAAAATTGATGATTAGCCTGCGGCACAACCCTGTCTTTAGCGTATTGAACCCAATCTTCCGCCTTTATAAATTCCGGCCAGGCCAGACCGGCCATTGCCAGACCGCTCATTTCCATTGCCAGATGGTTAGGATGAATACCATGATTTGTCTGGAGATGAATAGCCTGTTTGTTAATACTATACAACATGAGAATAGCCGCAGAAGGAGAAAAATGATCATCATTTATAAGTCCGTAGAAAACTGCCGGCCAGGATTTCCATAGCCGATGTCCCACTTCCAGCACACGCCATGCAGGATAATATTTGTATCTTGTTTCGTTTTGCACAGGAGGTTCCGTAACATTTATTATCCAGTCTACAACCTGACCGTTTAATTCATTTGCATAAATTGGATTTCCGGTTAAATAATAGGCTGTCAATAAAGAAATGAAATACCCGTGTCGGTTTATATTAAAAGCAAATTCCACATCTTTCTCCGGTCCATAATTGACCCAGTCCAGTTTTCCCTGATTGTCGCGTGGAATTTCAGCATCCATGATACCATGTTTATAGATATCATTAAGGAGGAGATCAACTTCGGATTCTCTTTTAGTTGTTATTTCACGGGGTGGAGCCGTATACCAGTTTTTGGTCAGATTTGGAAAGTGATAGCCTGATTCTTTCATAACAAGCCCAGTCACCGACAATTTCAGAATGGGAACAGGATCCTTGGTTTGGTAATAAGCAATTAAAGCATCACAGGCTTCCGGCAGATTATTTTGATTATAATGTTCTTTCACTTTTTCCAATCCGGGATAGTCAAGGTTAAGATTTTCAAAAAGCGATTTCACCTTTTCCGGTTGCTCTTCACATAATTCTTTGCTATCGGCAAATGCAGGAAAGCTGATATTTTCCCATTTTTGAGCCTTGTCAGAAATATTTTGTCCTGTAACATACAAACTGATAAAAATCAATTGTAGAAATATTAATTTAGTGTACTTCATTTTGTATTATAAATTTAAGATTTTATTTACCCATGTAATCTTCATTACGCACTAATGCCTCTAAATAATAGTAATCTGCATAGATTACCGAACTTTTAGCAGGATGATGAGCATTACAATACTGTAAAAGAAAAAAATTATCGCCGGATGAATCTACACGATAAGGTGGTTGAGAAAGATTCATTACCATATCTTTTGCAAATAATGCATATTCATCATTCTTTGTAATCTCCGACAACTGAAATAACGCCGAAGCAATAATGGCACCTGCTGAAGCATCCCTTTTTTCTATACCACTTTCCTTTGGCATGGATAAACGGTTGTTTGGTATTTTATCATCCGGTAAGTTCGGATTATCCATATAGTCTGAAGCAATGCCTTTGGCCAGATCAAGAAAGTCTAGATTGCCCGTTTCCTTATAACAATAGGTATAACCGTATAATGCCCATCCGCGTCCCCTTGCCCAATCCATTGTCTCGCCAATACCTTTGCTTTTTACTTTTTCCCTGTAAAAACCTCCTTTTGAAACCACTTCCCATGTCGTTGTATCAAAATCCACAATCTGGTAATTAGAGTAGTCATCATTAAAAAAATACTTTTTTGTATTAAGAGCATGATTTAATGCTATCTTATAATAGGATGAATCACCCGTCATTTTCGTTGTCCAAAACAACATTTCCAGGTTCATCAAGTTATCAATAATTACAGGGAAGTGCCAGCGTTCATCGGCGGTCCAGGATTGCAATAATCCGATTTTTTCATTGTATCTTTTGATTAGTGTATTGGATGCATCAATAATCACTTGTTTATATTCTTCTTTACCCGTTAAGCGGTAGGCATTACCAAAAGGGCAGAAGATCATAAATCCAAGGTCGTGGGTCGTAGCATTATTTTTTTGGGTTTCAATTAACGGAAGTAATGATTCGGTCTGGGCTTTCCATTTTTCATTACCCGACAATTCATATAAATACCATAATGTGGCAGGATAAAAACCACTTTCCCATATATCAGGAGATATATAACGAGGTGTATTATCTTTCCTTATCCATGACAAAGGGAGTTTCTGCATAGCCAAAAGTGTGTCGGTATTAACTTTACCATATTGATCACTGGCATGCCTCACTGCGTGGTCTATAAAATCATTTTCATTTTTACACGAAACCATAAAAATGACTGTCATGCATAACATTAAAATCCATTTCATAATTAATTTTTTTACATTAAAAAATCGGTCATTAAAAAAATAAAATTAAAGATTAAATATAATACTTTCTCCTTTGGTAATAGTTTTTGTTATCTCCTTGTCATTATATTTAATTTTGAGTTCAAAATTTTTGTTGCTTTTCACTTCAATCATCCTGTTTCCATTGTTATCAGGTTTGTTGCAAATCAGATTTACGACAATCTCTCCAAAACGGAAATTTTCAATTCCTACTCGTTGTTCACTCCGAATGATCCATTCAATCAATCTTGCAGGAGCATTTGCTTTAATTCCTATGGCATATTCAATTAGGTAGTTAATCGGGGCTATTCCTGACCATCCAACAAAATCAGGTCTTGAGGGTCTTCCCCTCATTATAGTATCCGGTGCATAATTTTCCCAAATAGTACCGGTATTTTTATAAACCTGAACAACATTTTTTAAATGATTCAGAGCAATTTCAGCAGCTTTCTCCTCTTCGCTATATTTTTCAAGCCCACGAATAACCATTGTATTTGTTGGCGCCCAGACAGAACCTTTCCAATATCCTCCGGTTGATCGATACCCTCTTTCATCGGCTGATAATGTAGGTACCCTATGAGTACGATTAAAGGTGTTTCTATTATCCAGTTCATGAATCAGAAAAGCGGCCTTTTTATTGTCAGCCACTCCAGCAATTAAAGACCAGTAGGCACCAATAGTTTTTATTGGAATTTGTTTTTCGACAAGGGTTAGATCATAATAAAATTTATCTCTGGAATTCCACATTTTTTCATTGATAATATGGGAAAGCGTATCTGCCTGCACTTTGTATTTTTCGGCTTCACTTTTCTTCCCAATGATCTGTGCTATTGTTGAAAGATTTCTGGCAAAAAAAACCATTTCGGCAGAAATATCAACCGCTGTGCCACCATACATAAGAAATAGATTCCGCGGAGAGTTATCCATTTGTGACCAATCTGTTACATATAACCCATTGCCTTGTCTTAAATACTTTTTTAAAGCCTGATAGTAATGAACCAGAGGGAGCCATACCTGTATTAAACGATTGGTATCAGCAGTTAATTGAAAACTCTCTAGTTCAGCCCAAGCTAGGATGGGATGATTCAGTCCTTCCAGGGTTAATTTAGGATTGGGTTCAGGAGTTTCTCTTCCCTGATAAATAATCGGCATTTTTAAGCGATTAAAATAATCCACACCAAATCTACTGAACAAAGGTTCATTCTCTGTATTAGTCCACCGCTTATCATCTTTTCCGGTAATTCGCGAAATTTGTCTGCAAATTTCTCCATCGGAATGCTGTTTTGCGTAGAAATTATCCAGCCCTTCTATTCCCGGAACAAAAGGAGCTCCATAACGGGTAAACATGGTAATAAAACACATGTCCCATAAAAAAATACTATTACTAAAAGCAGCATCGGCATATTGAGAAACAAATCCATTTTGTGGTGTGGGCTCATAAAAATTATCAAATGCAATCTCCCAGGCTTTCCAGTAACAATCCACAAAACTTTGGTCCTCTTCATATATTGGTTGAGGCAATTTATTCCTGGTATTTTCAAATTGAGGGAATGATTGAGATACATATTCTTTTTTCTTAAAATAGATACCTTGTTCTTGCACATTCTGTCCATAAACAAGATTTATTCCACATGTAATAAATGTAATT
>CAYSRH010000064.1:0-2738 GCA_964433245.1 uncultured Bacteroidales bacterium
CCAAAAAACAATACGTTACCAATTTAATAAAAAATAAGTAACTTGCAAGCAGTAAGATTAAACTATTAAGCCTATCACAATGAGAACAAAAGAACTTACCAAGTCCCTTTTTAGACTAAATAACGCGCTGGGCAATTTGTTGTTTGCCGGATTACTGATCTTGCTTGTTGCATCAAGTTGCACCAAAGAGCCGATCAGCGGATGGTCATTCTATGCCTCAGAACCACCGCCACCAAGAATTGAGAGTCTGAATGCCGTTATCAAAAATTGCGTTCCTCCCTATCCTGTTACGTTTTATCAGCAAACAGGGAATCTCATTGGGGAGATGCAATATCACTGGAATTTTGGAGATGGCAACACATCCGTAAAACAAAACCCCAACCATATTTACGATTCCGTAGGAAATTACACCATACAACTTATTGTCTCCAACAAAATAGGTTCCGACACCGCTTATCTTTACATACCGGATCTTAATAAAACTTCATTACCTGTAGAAACAGCTTTTAGTTTCTCACACTTTAATAACAACCAATACGCTCCGAACAAAGTTATTTTTTCAAATCACACCAGTGGAGCCAATCAGTTTGACTGGGATTTTGGAGATGGCAACGAAAGCACTGATGCCAATCCTACCCATATATTTTCTCAGGCAGGAACTTATACTGTTGAACTTATAGGAACCTGTACAAACGGCACACAAGATCAAACCACACGAGATGTATTTATTCAGGCAACTCCAACCAAAGTCTTTATCGATTCTATCAACCTGATGCTTCCTTCTACCTACAGAAACAAGCAGATTTTTATTGATGTATGGCACGGCAATATCCGTGTTGGAGAAACCGCTGTCATCACTCCCCGTGATTTCCCTGTAAAATTCAGGCGAAATATCCACTTTGCAGGATCCTTATTTTTTGATGAGGTACAGTTTGGTTCAAATGAGCCATTTAAGTTTTTCATAACACATGATCATGGTGATGGAAGTGCAACAATATTAAAAGAAATAATTCTTGCTTCAAGTAACCTGCAAGCTAACTTTTATCCGACATTCTATCCAAAAGTAGAAACATTTCCGGCAGAAAAAGATGTTTTTATTGACCTGTACCTTAGTTATGGCATATAGTTCTTATATAATTTGATCATTTTTAAAAAAATATGCATTTTCATTACAACTTGAATGCTATTTAAGAAATGCTTATCTTTGTTGTATGAAAAAAGATTCAAAAATATTAAATAAAATATCAGGAATTGCATCTGAGAATATACCCGATTCTGAGATTTATTTATATGGATCCCGAGCCAGAGGAGACTTTAAAGACTTATCTGACTGGGATATTTTAGTTTTGCTTAATAGAAATATCCTTCCTTTTGATTATGAGACAAAAATAATGGACTTATTTTATGATTTAGAGTTAGAAACAGGACAAATTATATCTCCCCTAATTTATTCAAAGAAAGAGTGGGAGGAAAATCATAGTCTTACACCATTGTATTCTAATATCTTAAAGGAGGGAATAAAAATAAAATGATCAAAAAAAAAACAGAACTGATAGCTTATAGATTTCAACGATCAAAAGAGAGTTATTTGGATGCAGAATTATTAGCCAAGAATGAAAGGTGGAATTCAGCTATTAACAGATTGTATTATTCGGCATACTATGCAGTGACTGCGTTATTGTTGAAACATGACTTAAACCCTACAACTCATAATGGCGCCAAACTAAAGTTGAGTGAGAATTTTATAAAAACAAGTAAAATTCCTACGAATTTAGGAAAAATGTATTCTCAGCTGTTTAGTTGGAGACAGAAAGGAGACTATGATGATCTTTTCGATTTTACAGAAGAAAAAGTGACCGTTTATTTTGAACCCGTAAAGGATTTTATTGATTTAATAGAGAAGTTACTTGCAGAATAATTTGCCAGACCATAACATGCGCTATATAGCAGAAAAATTGAAAATGAAACCATATACTTACTGAATTTCTTTGACAATAAACAGAAACCTGAAAAGATAAACTTTTTACGATGATAAGAAAATTTACACTTCTGATTACTGCTTTATTTTTTTGCAGCGGTATTTTCTCACAGCCGAGCCTGAACTATTGGGATGGGGTCAGCTATTTCAAGATTAGCGGCGGCACTGTCATTCCGGGTTCCGGGATGACCGGACAAGATGACAATAATTTCTTTGCCCTTAATGGCTATCAGTTTGGGTTTGATTTTAACTACATGATTGCCATGGGTTTTGGTTTAGGGCTGAACCTTGAAGCAACACAATTTCGCTTTGATGATCAAGCTTTCGTTGATTTTTCCCAGGCTGAAATGTTAGAAACCAGAGGTGGATATGGATCCACCAAATTTGGATTGAATGCCTTATGGAACTTTCCTGTTGTCATTGTTCCCGAGAAATTTGTTCTCAACTTGTATGCCGAAGGAAATGCCGGTCTTCGTAATTTTTCAATTCCCGCATTGGATTTATTCTACGATGAAAATCTCAACAAATACGTTGAAGTATCCTATCGGGCACGCGCCCGAACCTTAGGTTATGCCGGTTACAGTCTGGGCTTTCAATTTATCTTTGCTGACCTTATTGGTTTTAACGTTTCCCACAATACTGTCTTACGCACCAAACACACAATCCCCTATTCGGTAAGAAAAGTGGATGCCTTTGGAGAACTCTACGAAGAAGAAAACAGAATCATCAACTACCTTGACCACACGGGTTGGCAATTTGG
>CAYSRH010000064.1:2838-8435 GCA_964433245.1 uncultured Bacteroidales bacterium
GGGGTATGCGGATCGGACGTACATTACTATAAAACAGGTCGCATAGGGAGTCAGGTTGTTCAGTATCCCTTCCCGGTAGGTCATGAATGTGCCGGCATTGTTGATTCTGTGGGCGCCTCCGTCACACGGGTCAAGCCGGGCGACCGGATTGCTGTTGAGCCTGCCATGCCTTGTTCTGCCTGTGATCAATGCAAAGCCGGACGCTTGCATACCTGTCGTAATCTGAAATTTTTAGGTTGCCCCGGTCAGGCAGACGGCTGCTTATCTGACTCTATTGTAATGCCCGAAACCAACTGTATTCCCATTCCTGAACATATGTCATTCATTGATGCTGCACTGTCCGAACCCCTGTCCATTGGCTATTATGCCAATAAGCTAAGCGGAATGGACCTTTCTGATAAAAAAATTGGCATCCTGGGTTACGGACCCATCGGCATGAGTGTTCACCTGACTGCCATGGGTATGGGTGCCGAACATTTTTACGTAACCGACAAGATTGATGAACGACTCGCTATTGCTTCAAGCAACAAAACAAAGTACACAGGCAATCCGGATAAAGCAGCTATTGTTGATGAGATCAGCCAACAAGAACCGCTACTGATGGATATTATTTATGAATGTTCCGGAGAACAGGAAGCCGTCGATCAAGCGTTGCAATTACTCAAACCGGGAGGTAAGCTGATGTTGATCGGTATTCCGGAAATTGACCGTTTCTCTTTTGAGATGGACATGATGCGTCGAAAAGAGATCTGCGTCCAAAACGTGCGCAGACAGAATGATTGCGTCGAAGCCACTTTACAATTAATTGCAGATAGAAAACTCGATACAAGCAGCATGCATACACACAGTTTTTCTTTTGCTGAAAGCAAAGAAGCCTTTGAACTTGTGATGAACTATCGGGATGGTGTGATGAAAGCGATGATCGAATATTAAATCCATTTCTATTCGTAAGGTTTGTTATCGTAAGGTCTTTTCAGGTGGGGCATCATACTATCCTCCCAGCCTACATTTTCAACATGCACAGCGCCTCCATTTTCAAACGATTTAATAAAAGATACAGACACCTGCTCCGCGGGATTGAATTGATTTCCTGCTGCATAAGCAAGCATTTTATTGAGCAGATATTCACCAAAGGTATGTGCCTCGTCAAAGGCAAAGGAGCTCACAAGTAAAGATCCTTTACCCACCTTCACCTCAAAAATATGCGCCAAACGTTGCGGATTTTCTGCCTTATAGCTGGGGATGCCCATAATGATGGGTTCTATTTCAACAGGCCAATCAGATAAGTCATATACCACACCCAGCTCATTACGATTACCATGCAGTTGTGCATCAGACCCGTTAATCAGTTGGGCAAAAGGAATATCGCACCATCCTTCATGTGTGAAAGAACGGGTAAGAGGATGATCAAAAATGATGGTTCCCCTGTTGTATTCGGAGCGTCCGGCGCCCCATTCCGTCACCAGTGCATCAAAATTCTTCCGCCCCAACAGCATGGCACGACCACCTTTTTTCAGATGATCTAATAATACCTCATCAATTTGTTGCGTCAGCAGCAAGGCTTCAGGAGAAAGTTTTCCCTGATAGGCTTCGATGCCATTAAACCGTGATTGCAGGCGGGAAGCGAGAGGCAGGTCATGAAATACGACCTGTCGTTTCATGTGAAGTAAGGTATCCTCATTTACCTTACCGGCATCAAATACCCAAAAATCCCAATCATTTTGGATACTTAGGGACTCTCCTTTCAACTCAGCAAACAAGGTCATTTTACCCGTCCTATTCTGCGGCACATTAAAAGCATCAGACAAGAGCAACTGATTAACACCATTTTCAAGCTCCACCATCTGAGTCTCGCCTTCGAAGATGCGTATGTCTTCATGCATCACATACCAGTTGACAGTAGCTCCGGGACTCAGCTCCTGTTCATAAATGGAAGCTCTCAAAATCAGGGGTACGACATCACCCCTGCGAATCACCCTGTCCTGCCACTGAATAGACCAAAGCAAGACGCTGCTGTTATTATATTTACGTGTTTGTTTGGGCAGCTCATGCTTGGGTTGAAAAAAATCATTTACGATTCCCCATGTGAAAGACCCGCCATCACGAAATTTACAAAGTTGGTAGCCCTGATATTCCAGTCCGGCAAAGTTGTACTTATCAGTAATTGTTATATCATCAAGTCGTACTCTTTCAAGCAATATTTTTCTGGAGCGGGATTGTAGAAGAAGCGTATTGTTCAGGAAGAAAGGCAGATATTGATCCAATCCGGCTTTTGCTGTACGGTCTTCTGCATAGAGTATGCGCCATGGTCTGATTGGAGGTTCATATAAAGATTTTGCGTTCAGGTCGATGTATGATGCCCCGGCACGTCTGAACTCATGATGTATCGGCGCCCGGTATTTTCTTCCATCCGGCAGAAATATATCGCCCGGACTATTGGTCATAAGAAAGCGTGTAGAATCTAACTCACGCGTTATTTTTTTATACTTTTTGACTTTCTCCGGGTCCGGATTTGATTCATTGCCCATACAATAGAACATAAGCGAGGCATGATTTTGGTCCCGTTGTAACATAAGCTTCCACATAGACTCTCTATACTCAGGCTCAATTGCCATGGATCCTCCTATCACATTTAATTCGTTGTGATTCAATATCCCCAATTCATCGCACACTTCCATGTACTCAACAGAAGGAAAGTGGGTATGATTACGATAAAAATTAAATCCATAGGCTTTGTATATAGACAGTTTTTCCCTCAGGTCATCACGATCCGTTGTCGGAGCAATTGTTCCCGGCCAGTGATAATGAACCATTTCACCCCGCAGGTACACGGGTTTTTCATTAACCAGAAAATGCTTCCCGTCAAAATCAAAATCACGCAAGCCCACTCTTTCCGTAATAAGGTCCAGCGTATCCTGCCCACTAACAATACCCAATGTAATGAGGTAGAGGTAAGGATCTTCATCAGACCACAGGTGGGGATCCTCCAACACAAGCTCAAGTTTTCCTCCTTTATCTGTCGTTGCGGCTTGAATTTTTTCGAACAACACTTCTTTATCCTCCGAAGCAGGTTTCACCTGTATAAAAGTTTTATGTCCGGGCAAGTCAGTCCCAGCCAGTCGGTATTGACCGGTGAAGCTCTTGTTTTTCGCATCCGGCTGCCAATGCACATCATGGATCCATGCATCGCTTTTTCCTACCACCTCTACTGATCTGAAAATTCCGGACCACCTCATCTCTATGGTTGTAATTCCCAAGCCGTGTGTATTCCATGGTGTACGACTTTCATAATGTTGATTATTTTCAACCATTACAGCAACAGTATTGCTCTCTCCCGGTTTTATCACCTCCGTAACATCAAAACCAAAAGGCACAGAAGCATGGTGGTGTTCACCCAGTTCCTCTCCATTCAGCCACACCTTACAATCAGTCATCACCCCGCCAAAATTCAGATGGATATGTTTTTCCTGAAAATTCTCAGGCAAGGTAAACGATTTGTAGTACCATGACGTACCCAGGTAAGGTTTATCAGAAGTGCCTGCCCAACGCGGTTCTGAGAGGGGAAGATACGTTAATCCTTTCCCCTGGGCTTCAAGACAGCCCGGCACACGAATATTATCAGAAAAATCATGCCTTCCTTTATGCCATCCCTTTTCCTCCCCTATCGTCATTGAATCCAGATCAAACTGCCACTCACCATCCAGACTGTAATATAAACGCTGCGAAGACGGATGCAATTCATTGACTCTGACCGGCTGGTACTTCATGCTTTGCGCAAAAAGAGGTGCAGAGATAAAAAAAAGGAAGCAGCTACCCGCCAAAAAACGCCACAACAAATGAATCATCATAAAAGTTCTAAATCTGGTTACATTACAAACTCAGCTATTCCACACTACTTCTTTCGGCGATGACCATCGGATAGTCATACAAAGGTAAAACAGCGATGTCGTGTTCATTAAATTCTACAGACACGTAAGTTCCTTTGATCAGATCAACCAACACAGGGTCTGTGAACGTTTTGCTATGCACTTCGACAGAAGCAGGATAAAGAATATGTTCCTGCATGCGCCACTTCAGCCAATAAGCAAAAAATTCATTTTCGCCGTCGGTTAATTGGGTTGACATTATATCTTTGGTTTCTATACCTGAAAAATCACCATACTCCAGTACACTTACAAGGCTGTCGGATCTTACTTCATTTACAACTCTGACGTGCCCATCCAATAAAGCCACTACATTTCTAAAGGTATAAAAAGAAGGCTTACGCTCATGTGTATCTCTTCTTAGAAGACCTTTATAATTGATCATGTCCGGATTGGAATAACTATAATCCTTCATGGTAAAAATTAGCGAGATCTTGGATCCAAATATCATGTCTGTCATAAAACGTCTCAGGATATATTTCGCCTGAATGGTATCTCCCCAGGGTCCATTTCCTGTCCATCCCAAGCTGTTGGCTCCGGAGGGAAATCCACATTCTGTTTGCCAGACCTGCACATCTGTATGCCTGAGTGAGTCGAGCAAGGCATACACGGAATGATCTGTTTCAAGGTAACGATAAGGCTCTCTGACCGTGACACGTATCGGGCTAAGAATCCCTTCAGGCATCGTGCCATAAGGATGAATGGTCATGATATCAATATAATCAGTGGCACCCAACTGGATCAATGTATCAGCATAAAGCAAATCCAGGCGTGCCAGACTACCGCCTAAGAGTACTGGGTCTTTCACATTACGATGCACCACCTCATGAAAAACCTTTAACAGTTCCGTGTATTCTTTGACAGAAGGATTTGGTTTCCAGAACCAAACGGCATTGGGTTCGTTCCAAAGTTCCCAGTAACGAATTCTGTCTGCATAGCGTTTGGTTACCGCATCAGCCATATCAGCCCAGGCCTGTATTTCTTTTTCACCACGAACAGACATCGTTTCTGTGAAAGCCCTGTGACCGCCATGAAAGCAAAGGACAATTTCGATATCATTTTCAACCAAACCATCTACGGTTTGATCAACATAATCCCAAACAAAAGTGCCGTCATCCAATTGGTAAGTTGACCAATTGATTGAAAATCGCACCCATTTAACCCCCATTTCCGAAGCATGATAGACCATGGAGTCGATCCTTTCCTTTAAAGCAATCGAATCCCAATCACCGGGATAAATTCCGGAATGAGGCTCCAGTACATTAAATTGCACTCCCCAGGGTGCAAAATCAATGGTATTAGAATTTACAGCACTGGTATTCAGTTCCTTTTCCTGACGTTCTGGTGCGCATGACATTAAACAAAACACCAGCAAACAAAATAGCGGTATCAAAAAAAACAGTTTTCTCATAATAGTTGATTCTTTATTAGTTAATGATCTAAAAAAACAAATATAATCAATCAATATAAAAACATCTGTACAAATACAATGAAAAAAAGATATTTTTCCACATTCATGCCATGGGACTGATATAATCAATCAACTTTTCCCTATTTTTGCGAAAAAATCATGGCGAGCTCCATCTTACCGTTAAAAATAAAGGTTCTACTACGAACATTTATCTCTTGCGAAGCAAAATTTAATGATACCTTGCAATTTGTTTATATGTAGAT